>NZ_JAWRYQ010000306.1:0-263 GCF_046534565.1 Brevibacterium sp. SIMBA_078 | reverse complement strand
AGATAGCTGTCGTCATAGGACTCAGCGGTCAGTTCGCCGGGCGTCAGGTCTTTAACTTTTGCCAGACGCGACCAGTCAACGTCTGAAAGCGGATTCGCGTAAGGGTCACCGCTCCCCTTATAAACCCACAGGGTGGTCCCGGCACCTTTCACCGGCATTGTAGGATTTGGTACAGGCATAGCGTCCTCACATTTCATAGGTAATGACATAAGTCAGATCGGCTGAACTCCACAAGCCCGCATCATCGTCGCGCCGGTAGTCAT
>NZ_JAWRYQ010000305.1:0-264 GCF_046534565.1 Brevibacterium sp. SIMBA_078 | reverse complement strand
AAGACTTAAACCGCGGTATTATTATCTCTTCCGGTAACGACGCCTGTGTCGCTATGGCGGAGCATATCGCAGGAAGTGAAGACGCTTTTGCCGACTTAATGAATAACTATGCCGAACAAATTGGCATGAAAGACAGCCATTTTGCTAACAGTCATGGTCTGCCCGATTCAGAGCAGTATGTATCTGCGCGGGACATGGCGACTTTAGCCAGCGCTTTAATAGAAGAAACCCCGGAAGAATATAAGCTATACGCAGAAAAGTCTT
>NZ_JAWRYQ010000304.1:0-264 GCF_046534565.1 Brevibacterium sp. SIMBA_078 | reverse complement strand
CCCAAGGTCAATTATTCATTATGCGAGTACCACAGACTTTAAAAAAAGCTAAAGCCCTTATTAAACAAGCACCCAGTTTACACTTCACCTCCATTTCACCGGGCTATGAAGGGGGGCGTTATGACAGTGAATACGGGGGTGTTTCACAAAAATGGTTACTTATCCGCAGCGAGTAAGCCTACAAGCGGGAGCTGCATAGTCTAAATAAGCGTATGCTAAAAGCCGGCGAAGTAGCCCGCAAAAGCGTTAAAAAACTGTGCCAAC
>NZ_JAWRYQ010000303.1:0-264 GCF_046534565.1 Brevibacterium sp. SIMBA_078 | reverse complement strand
GCGTAATTTTCATACTAAAAATATTTCAGCCCGCACCGAGCTAAGTGGTAGTGTTACTGCTGCTGGGTTTACCCATCATTTATTAATAGGTGCCGATGCCAGCAAGTTTGATTTTGATAAACTTTGGTATAGATATCGCCCTACGCTTGAAGATACGCGCTATGCCATTAATATGTATAACCCCGTGTATGGGCTAACAGCACCCGAAGGTTCACTTTTATTTAACAGCACTGAAGTACAGCACAGCTATGGGATTTATATTCA
>NZ_JAWRYQ010000302.1:0-264 GCF_046534565.1 Brevibacterium sp. SIMBA_078 | reverse complement strand
ATAATGCTGTTACTGTTCGATTTAACGATCTTATTAGATTGGATAAGGAAAAGAATCGGGAGAAGATTGATCCTATAGTAGCTACAATAACAGCTCATTATGAAGCGATGCATCATTATGTAAATAGAATTGATGATGATTACTATTCAAACTTTAACTTTGCGTTATGAGATAGGAGTGAAATGATGCGATTAAATAAAATTGGGGCTGCTTTCAAAAATTTAACGGTGTTTTTACTGAACAATTTACATACTTTGTTTTTCC
>NZ_JAWRYQ010000301.1:0-264 GCF_046534565.1 Brevibacterium sp. SIMBA_078 | reverse complement strand
ATAGCAGCCACTGCTTAGGTGCTGAATCGGACTCTGTAGACGCCTGAAGTGATGAAGGTTAGAGTTTCTTCTTAATCGCCAAATTGAGAAAACGTAAGCCTATGATTTTCCTATATAAAATTGGGATTTACGGTTTTTTTCGTCCAAAAAATAGCTTCATGGGACCATCCTGGGACTGGCGCGCTATTTTGGTGCAAAAAAAATGCGTCAGAGCGGGTAATGAAATCCAAACACTCCTGCGTTGCTAATTTCTACGATGAGCCC
>NZ_JAWRYQ010000300.1:0-264 GCF_046534565.1 Brevibacterium sp. SIMBA_078 | reverse complement strand
ATAAAATAACCTAATTGATATGCAACTAAAAATGTGACTATGAGTATAACTAAGGATATACCTAACCTTTTGAGGGCAATTGCCTTCAATTCAATAGGGTTCATCAAACTAGCTAATAAATTCCCGAGAACACTTAAAAATGAACATAAGAATACAAATAAAAGAGTAAAACCTATAATTTTTTCGATCATTTAATTACCATATACTGTTTCTTGGCTACCTAATAGCTGTCTTATTGAAAATGTCTTAGTCCGGGTAACAACC
>NZ_JAWRYQ010000299.1:0-264 GCF_046534565.1 Brevibacterium sp. SIMBA_078 | reverse complement strand
AGTAATTCGTGAAAAAAGCACTAGTAATAGGTAACAGTAGTTATCGGATAGATAAAGAAAAATTAAAGAACCCAATTAATGATGCAAAAAAAATGGAAAGCATCCTAACTTATAAAGGCTTTAATGTTACGTTAACTTCTGATTTAAATGAAAAAGATCTAGATGGTGTTTTTAATAAGTTTGTTGATAATGTTAACGAAGGCGATGATGTAATATTTTTCTTTGCAGGTCATGGAATAGAAGATAGAGACACCAATTACTTAC
>NZ_JAWRYQ010000298.1:0-264 GCF_046534565.1 Brevibacterium sp. SIMBA_078 | reverse complement strand
ATAAGTGTATATTCAGAGTAAATAACTTGGAAGTCTGGTCTCTTCAATACTTCAAGTAAACTTGCGAAATTAGAACCTATTTCTCTTATCTTAGAGACTCGCAGTTCAGTCAGAACGTTTTGGTCTAGATAAACGGTGCAAACCTTCATAAGACTATCTCGTTTTAAGTAAGTTCAACTTTATTATATTATTACAAGAAACAATTGGCACTTATATACAAAATGAGCTTACATATAAAAAAATACACCACCATAAAAATGGCAG
>NZ_JAWRYQ010000297.1:0-264 GCF_046534565.1 Brevibacterium sp. SIMBA_078 | reverse complement strand
CAGCACACCGCTAAGCGCGCCATTGCCAGTTAAGCGCGACTGGATGAAACCTGCACAAAACCTTACTCACTCACGGCGCGCAGTCTATGAAGTCGCCGCCTACCTGCGTGATGTGATACGGCCACAGATGGACTGTCGCCTCGCCGATGATGTGACTTCGCAGCAGTTGATGACGCCAAGAGGTCGTCCGACAAAAGAGTCTGATGAAATGAAGCCTGATGAATAAGCCTCTACACGGTCATATTGCTGGCTTGCTACTGTCTA
>NZ_JAWRYQ010000296.1:0-264 GCF_046534565.1 Brevibacterium sp. SIMBA_078 | reverse complement strand
CAACGGTAACGCTGGGAGTCTCTCATCTATTCAAGTTTGTTACTTCTAGGTTAGAAATCACATACAAGCCGAGAGGGAACAAGATTTACTTTGCTGGTGCTGACGATCCTGAAAAGCTCAAATCAATCAAAGACGCTGATTTTCCAATAGGTGTTATGTGGATAGAAGAGCTTGCAGAATTCAAATCCGACGAGGAAGTAAGCACCATCATGAACTCGGTGTTACGTGAAGAACTTACACACAAAACAAAGCCGGAAAACCCAC
>NZ_JAWRYQ010000295.1:0-264 GCF_046534565.1 Brevibacterium sp. SIMBA_078 | reverse complement strand
GGTTAACGGCGGGATATAACATGAGCTGTCTTCGGTATCGTCGTATCCCACTACCGAGATATCCGCACCAACGCGCAGCCCGGACTCGGTAATGGCGCGCATTGCGCCCAGCGCCATCTGATCGTTGGCAACCAGCATCGCAGTGGGAACGATGCCCTCATTCAGCATTTGCATGGTTTGTTGAAAACCGGACATGGCACTCCAGTCGCCTTCCCGTTCCGCTATCGGCTGAATTTGCTGCTCATCCGTCAGTCCCGGGGCGGG
>NZ_JAWRYQ010000294.1:0-264 GCF_046534565.1 Brevibacterium sp. SIMBA_078 | reverse complement strand
CTACCTTTCTGATGTAGAAGACTAAGAATTTTTCTCTCTGTATAAATCTCAGAAAAACGAGCCTTTAAAATAATATCTCCTTTACGACACCTCTCAAGTAGAGGTGTGTAGTGTTCGTTGCTGTCTGGGTTAAAATCATCGAGAAAATCATTTGGGCGACTTAGTTTCAGAAAAAGACGAACAAAAGCATCGTAAGAAGATGACTCTAAGTCGTAAGAAACTGAAGATATAAAATCAGTCTGTTGACTAAAAATAAATTTATAC
>NZ_JAWRYQ010000293.1:0-264 GCF_046534565.1 Brevibacterium sp. SIMBA_078 | reverse complement strand
CCTGTTTTCTCTCGGTGCCAGTATGGTGCTCGGTGGTGTGGCGCAGATGCTGGCACCGAAAGCCAGAACTCCCCGTATACAGACAACGGATAACGGTAAGCAGAACACCTATTTCTCCTCACTGGATAACATGGTTGCCCAGGGCAATGTTCTGCCTGTTCTGTACGGGGAAATGCGCGTGGGGTCACGCGTGGTTTCTCAGGAGATCAGCACGGCAGACGAAGGGGACGGTGGTCAGGTTGTGGTGATTGGTCGCTGATGCAA
>NZ_JAWRYQ010000292.1:0-264 GCF_046534565.1 Brevibacterium sp. SIMBA_078 | reverse complement strand
ATTTTGAGGTTTCAGTCGATTTCACAATTAATGCAAATAATATAGGCTCTGCGAACGTTGATTTCTTTTCTACTGGCATAAATGTTTTAGATAATGGCAGTTTGGTGCTTCAGAAGAAAGATGGGGGTAACAATTATGTTACCGTCGACAGTGCTGCCAGTGCAACTGGTTTGCTCAATGTGCTTGATATAATCACTGTAGGTGGGGAGCAGGTTAATCAGTTTAGTCTATCTGGTCTAACTGCTGGTGACTATCGGCTTATAG
>NZ_JAWRYQ010000291.1:0-264 GCF_046534565.1 Brevibacterium sp. SIMBA_078 | reverse complement strand
ATTTGAGATACTTTCAGTTCTGGGCAGAGCCCGAAAAGAGTCACTGGAGAACCAGTGCCCACTTATGCACCTGAAAGTTGCACGTGTATTTTCACTTCGTTCAAAGCAGAATGTCTGGGTATTGTACCGTTGGGAATTTTGGAAAATGAATGGTATAATAGATTTCTAATATCCTAATCCTGATCCTTGTTAGTTTGGCGAAGGTGCGAAGCGAAAAGGCGGCGACAGTCGCCTGAGTGGCAACGAAAAGCGGAGCACCTTCGC
>NZ_JAWRYQ010000290.1:0-265 GCF_046534565.1 Brevibacterium sp. SIMBA_078 | reverse complement strand
ACGTCTACTGGATTTGTCAAGGGGCGTTTAACTTTTAGTGCAAAGAATCGTCAAGCATTTAGAAATAAACTTTGTATTAAAAATGAACATGTATTTGTCTATGCAGGAAACGTATATTATTCGTGGCAAAATATAAAAAATACACTTTGTTTTTTTAAGTATTACTTAGAGAATGTAACTTCTAATGCCAAATTTATTATTCTTACACATAAAAGTGATCAGTTCATAGTAAAGGGGTTTATGTCTAAGTTAAGCCTTCCGGATG
>NZ_JAWRYQ010000289.1:0-265 GCF_046534565.1 Brevibacterium sp. SIMBA_078 | reverse complement strand
AATAAAAATAAGCTCCCCGCAATGAAGCGGCGAATTGCCGTCTCACTCGGGAAGGCCGATGCTAGATGGCTGGGTTTTTTTCGGGAACCGGAAAGGACAAGAGGCGATGAATACGCCAGCAGATAACAGATTCGCGACGATTCCGACCTACGCAGAGCTGATCGAGGAATTGGCGCTTGGATTCGGGCTGGCAGACTCGCCCGCTCGGAAACTGTCCACGGCGCGCTCCTGGATCGTCAAGCAGGCACGCTACGCGACAAAGACA
>NZ_JAWRYQ010000288.1:0-265 GCF_046534565.1 Brevibacterium sp. SIMBA_078 | reverse complement strand
CTGTTAAACATAAAATATCAGTCTCTTTATCAAATTTAGCAAAGCAATTCGCATAAGTGGCAGGTGAAGGTTGGGAAGTCTTTGGAAGTTTATTCGAATGAATCATTTTTTCTAAAAACTCCTCTGATGAAATATCAACTTTTTCTCGGTAATCTTTACCATCTAATGATACGATGATTGGGATTACTTCAATGTCATATTGTTCTATGTAATGAACAGGTAAGTCCGCAGAACTATCTGTTATGATTTTTATCATGTATGAAAA
>NZ_JAWRYQ010000287.1:0-265 GCF_046534565.1 Brevibacterium sp. SIMBA_078 | reverse complement strand
CCGTGTCGTTTCCAAAGCCAGCGTCGGCATAGGTTTGCAATAAAGGGTCAATGCCTAAATCCAGTGCGATTTTTGTGACGCCCACGTTCGAAGAATGTTCCAGCACCTCAGCCAGTGACAGTTCGCCATAGTTCCGAGGGTCACTCACCCGGCGTCCACCAATTCTGAGCCAGCCCGGACTGGTATCAATTGTATCGCCGGCTTTATGCCGTCCGTTCTCAAGCGCACTCAGAACGACCAGCGGCTTCATTGTAGAGCCAGGTTC
>NZ_JAWRYQ010000286.1:0-265 GCF_046534565.1 Brevibacterium sp. SIMBA_078 | reverse complement strand
CGACAGTGTATTAGCACTTATGTTACTCGAAAGCAGTCAAGGCAAAGAAGTTAAGGTAGTATGTGAAGGCCCTGACGCAGAGCCTGCACTTAATGCAATTGGTGAGCTCATTGACCAACGATTTAATGAGCAAGAGTAATCCTGCTTATAAGCTAAGGTTAATAGTGGTTGAGGTAGTTTACTGATATAAAGTAAGATAAAGCGATACCCCATCATCGTGTAATAAAATTTAATTAAGGACGCCAATGCCTGAAGCTTTAGAACA
>NZ_JAWRYQ010000285.1:0-265 GCF_046534565.1 Brevibacterium sp. SIMBA_078 | reverse complement strand
CTGATGACTATTGAACGAGTCGAGTATCTCTATAACAGGCACCTTGCATCGAAGCTCAAGGCTAGGAAAGAGCAGGCAAGACCGCCTAAATATCCATGCCCGTTCTGCGATAAGCCAATTTCAGATGAAGTTCAGCATGTTAGCCAATCGTATCCCGATAAGTGGCAGTCATATTCCTTGAATCAGAAAGTAATTGACTATGTACAGGATAAAATAAGATGCGAGCTATGCGGTTCCTTTCTAAACACAACTGAAGGGCATGATA
>NZ_JAWRYQ010000284.1:0-265 GCF_046534565.1 Brevibacterium sp. SIMBA_078 | reverse complement strand
GCTTATGTAAATAACCGTGACTTATACATTGAGATGGCTATGAAAGTATTTAAGCTAGAAAGAAAGTATTGTGAGGATAAAGCTTATAGTCCTGACGGTAAATTTCAACCACGTAAAGCTATAAAAAGTTTACTACTCGGTATCATGTACGGTATGGGGTATAAGTCGATTGCCCAAAATATTGGTGTTACTGATGAAGAAGCTAAACAGATTATTGACGATTTTTATTCAGCGTTCCCGAAAGTAAAAGGATGGATGGCTGATA
>NZ_JAWRYQ010000283.1:0-265 GCF_046534565.1 Brevibacterium sp. SIMBA_078 | reverse complement strand
GCATTGTAATCATAAGAACTAGAGTTAGCAATTGCGTTAAAACCGTCTGTTTCGTTGCGGCTGACACCCAAACTCAATGAGGAAGTCTCATTTTTAAGCTGGCCTGTCAGGCCTACTTGGTAATGGTTGTTGCTACCATAACCCACGGTCGTTGAAACATTAGATTGTTCTACGTTATTGCCTTTAGTAAATATTTGAATGACACCGCCCATCGCGTCAGAACCATAAATACTAGAACCTGATGCGCCATATAAAATTTCGATAC
>NZ_JAWRYQ010000282.1:0-265 GCF_046534565.1 Brevibacterium sp. SIMBA_078 | reverse complement strand
ATTACTGCGGAAACGATGAACCGTGAAGCTATGGACATCATGCGTACACTACATCATGAAATGATTCATCTTTATTGCCATGAGAATGACATTAAAGAGACTTCTCGAAAAGGTGCATACCATAACAAGCTATTCAAAGAAGAATGTTTAAAACGTGGCTTCTACTATCCTGATGCTACACCTGATAAAAAAGTAGGCTGGTCTTTTGCACAGTTACTACCTGAGACTATAGAACGCTTCAAGACGTGGGATGTTGACTACTCAG
>NZ_JAWRYQ010000281.1:0-265 GCF_046534565.1 Brevibacterium sp. SIMBA_078 | reverse complement strand
GTCATCAGGCAGCCCAATTATTGATGCGATAGCGACCACTCAAGTTAGGGCAGGGCAATTGAACCCATTAAAAAACGATGGCAACGTCGTCGATGCCATCGTCCCTATGTCACTGGTCTATGAGAGGCCTTGAGTGAATGATTTAAAAATACTCATTTATATTTCTCAATATTTTGCATTGTATCGTTAGGCGTCATTTTATTGAATGGCTCGTTCAAAAAACCACCACAGTGCTATCAAAATGCTGATCAAAGAACCTATATAA
>NZ_JAWRYQ010000280.1:0-265 GCF_046534565.1 Brevibacterium sp. SIMBA_078 | reverse complement strand
CTTGGTGCAGTTTCACTTAAAATATAAGCCAGCTCATCATGCTGTTTTTGCTTGAGTAATTTAATTAGCTCATTTTCGATGCTTGCTAACTGCCCTGTTTTGGCCATTTGGGTTAAATAAGCCGTGTGCGCATGCGCCTGTAACTTTTTACCTAAATGTTGGTATTTAGCGGTTAACTCATCACTTGCTTGCGCAGCAAAATAAGCTAAAAACACTTGCTGCCATTGGGTATCATTCAAGGCATTTTTGCGTAATAAACGCGGTA
>NZ_JAWRYQ010000279.1:0-265 GCF_046534565.1 Brevibacterium sp. SIMBA_078 | reverse complement strand
GTAAAGCCAGGGCAAATGCTCTGGATACCAGAAGGAACAGAGTTGGTATATGGCGGACATGCATTGTTTGGTTATGTTGTTCATCCAGGTAATTGGAAAGAGATACATGGTATAGCTTAACTGCCATTTCAAGTGTTCAAATTAGTTCCTAAGCCCTCTAACCAACCAATAGAGGGCTTTTTTATTGGCCGTTTTTTAGGTTGCATTAGTAATGAAAAATAAAGGCTGAGTCACCAAATCGTTAATTTTAAAAACAGATAAAATA
>NZ_JAWRYQ010000278.1:0-266 GCF_046534565.1 Brevibacterium sp. SIMBA_078 | reverse complement strand
GTCGTAACCACGAAGGTTTATCGGCATAGAGGGATAACTCTCAATAGCATGCTGCAGTTGACGCGTCATAACACGGTCCTCGCTCAACTTAATCGCGGCGAAGAACGCAAACCCCCAGACCACGCTGAGCACAGCAACACAAATCGGAAATGCAACGGCGACACGCGTGCGCAGACTGTGTCGATACATTACTCAATGTCCTCTGCAATTCGGTAGCCAATGCGATGCACTGTATGAATTAACGGAGTATCAAATGACCTATCAAT
>NZ_JAWRYQ010000277.1:0-266 GCF_046534565.1 Brevibacterium sp. SIMBA_078 | reverse complement strand
CATGTGGATGAAATTGTTTAAGTTTGACAATTCTACTCGTAAACCAGCCTAATACAAAGCAGCCAATCAAATTAATGAGTAAGGTTCCTAAAGGGAAATCATATCCCCACCAAGAATGGGTAAACACTCCCAAGTAATATCTAAGCAGACTGCCAATTATTCCGCCTGTTCCCACTAACAAATAAATCATTTTATACCACCTCTTTCAATCATTTAGGCAAAAAAATAGACTCCTACCCATCTATAAAGTGGGTAGGAGTCATTAG
>NZ_JAWRYQ010000276.1:0-266 GCF_046534565.1 Brevibacterium sp. SIMBA_078 | reverse complement strand
ATCACCTATCCGGAATTTCGTGAGCGGCTTTTGAGCATCTTCCCGTACGTATATGACGTTGACGGTATGCGTTATCTAGATCTGACCGCAGAGGACGACGCATACGTAGTCGGCTATGAGCACACCCTGCAGTTCCGGTTTCCGAATCTCGTCGCGGGATTCGACCGGACTGACCTTATCGCACGGCTTTCAACTCTCGATCGGGCGTCATACGTGCTCGCCGAAGCGCATCGTGTCGCAGCCGAATTCGATGCATATCGCGCGGC
>NZ_JAWRYQ010000275.1:0-266 GCF_046534565.1 Brevibacterium sp. SIMBA_078 | reverse complement strand
CGTGCAGCAGGGCTAAAATGCGTTTGTGTTGAACTAGGCGCACCGCTTGGCACACCACCGGTTTGAGCTTGACGGAACCCATCAGGCATCCCCGGCAGGCGTTTCAAATCTCCCAGCAGGGGTGCCAGTGGTCGACCGTCTAATCCAGCATCACCCTGCAGTGCGCGCGGCCCATCACCGGCATAAACAGGCTGCACGGGTGCGTTTAATGCACGCTGAGTGGACACCTCGGCTTGGCGTCCAAGCACTTGATGTAACAGAGTGTC
>NZ_JAWRYQ010000274.1:0-266 GCF_046534565.1 Brevibacterium sp. SIMBA_078 | reverse complement strand
CTGCGTTTTCTGATTTAAACGATAAAACGCAAGAAAGTATTACAGGGATTAAAGTGATTAAAACCTTTGGACAACAAGAAGAAGACATTGAAGACTTTTCAAGACTTTCTGAAAAAGTAGTGGCTAAAAATTTGAAAGTTGCACGAGTTGATTCGTTATTTGATCCCACCATTAGCTTAATCGTGGGCTTTAGCTTTATGCTTAGCTTAGGGTTTGGGACGAAATTTATTGTGGACGGTCAAATGACAATTGGGGACCTTGTTGCC
>NZ_JAWRYQ010000273.1:0-266 GCF_046534565.1 Brevibacterium sp. SIMBA_078 | reverse complement strand
TTTGCTTAAGCTCATCGTGCCCAAACGGTTTTACAATATAGTCTTCAGCACCTACTGAATAACCTTCCATGCGTTCCTCAACAGTCCCCCTTGCCGATACAAACATCACTATAATATCTTGTGTTTTAGGGTTCGCTTTGAGCTCTTTACATACTTCGTAACCATTCATTTTTGGCATGCTTACATCAAGTAAGATAACCTGCGGCATATACTCTTCAACCATGCTCAAGCATTCTGGGCCACTCGAAGCCAGCTTAAGTTCAAAA
>NZ_JAWRYQ010000272.1:0-266 GCF_046534565.1 Brevibacterium sp. SIMBA_078 | reverse complement strand
CAAGCGATTTTATGGCAGACCAACAACTAAACACCGCAATTGAAGCTATAACCAGTGTGACAGGCATAAATGCTCGAGAAGCAGATAATGGCAAGTTTTCTATTTCAGCCCGAGGCATTGGTGTCACCAGCATACTTTATGATGGCATAGCAACCACCTATGACACCCGCTTTAATTATGGAGATAACCTAACCGATACCGCAATTTATGATCGTATCGAAATAGTTAGAGGAGCAACGGGGCTAATGCTGGGCGCAGGTAACCCT
>NZ_JAWRYQ010000271.1:0-266 GCF_046534565.1 Brevibacterium sp. SIMBA_078 | reverse complement strand
GGGGGAGGTATTGAGAGAGGAATATGGATTTAGCTGTTTGGAAACATGTTACTATGACCGCGAAAATAGTGCTAATTGGAAAGAAGCTACAAGAGCATTTCTGAGGGAAAAATGAAAGTACTCATAATTGAAGATATCAAAGAAAAAAAAGACGCAATAAAGGAATGTATTTTAGATACGCTGTGTGGTGACAGAAAAAAAATTGATTTCATTTATGCGCCTAGCTTAATAGAAGCAATAAGAGAGATGAATAAACATAAATCAGA
>NZ_JAWRYQ010000270.1:0-267 GCF_046534565.1 Brevibacterium sp. SIMBA_078 | reverse complement strand
GTATAGTTTTAGTATATTTCTTTAAACAAATCATTCTTTTAATGATATAAAAAAGGCGGGGAGAAAGTGGCAGACAAGGACAGTTGGTGGAAAGATACAGTGGTTAATAAAAAATCAACGACTGATAAACAACCAGATAAAGAAAACATTTTTTTGACTTCAAGAACAGTACTAAATCACGCCATACCACCTAAAAATAAAGACTTCGATCCAAGACATGTAGAGTATGATGAACTTCCAATCGATAATATAAAAAATTTAAAAAAA
>NZ_JAWRYQ010000269.1:0-267 GCF_046534565.1 Brevibacterium sp. SIMBA_078 | reverse complement strand
ATCCGTTTTTTTAAAATAGGCTTCATAGGACCCCTTTCTTAGCTGCTCTTCCAAATACTTGCCTTTCTCTTCATCGATATCCGCAAGCACCACACGTGCTCCTTCTTTCGCATAACCGTATGCGATTGCTTCACCAATTCCATTTGCTGCGCCGGTGATGATGACTGTTTTATGCTGAAAGTTCATCGTTTATCAAACCCTTTCTACATGAGATGTTGTCGTCTATCATACCACTTTGATGAGATAACATGTATAGACTATACCTAG
>NZ_JAWRYQ010000268.1:0-267 GCF_046534565.1 Brevibacterium sp. SIMBA_078 | reverse complement strand
ATAACGCTGTAAAGCAATTCATCGCGATAAGGTAAAGGAAAATCAAACATGTTATCCGACTTGCTTTATCCAACTAGGCAAATCAAATAATTCATCACCATAATTTAATGCTTTACAGAGTTTTCCTTTTTCTGCCTGCGAGAATTTAAAACGCATGTCATCTGAGTCTAATTTGTGCCAGCTTTTTTGTTGAATTTTATTCTGTTTCCCTCCAACTTTGGGTTTAGCTGGTTTCTCGTACCACTCTAGTACGATTGGCATCAACTC
>NZ_JAWRYQ010000267.1:0-267 GCF_046534565.1 Brevibacterium sp. SIMBA_078 | reverse complement strand
CGATGTAAATATACATATTTTCATAAAGATAATCACAACCCATCAGACATATAGGCATTACAATATGAGGGTCTAAGCGTTCAGCATCATTACATTCAGCTCTAGGCTTTTTATGTGCGGTTATCAAAGTTTTTATGTCAAATTCTTGCCCGCAAATGGCACAGTTTTCATGCATTTTGTCTTTAAATAACCACTCTTGAAGTATTTGCTGTTCTTTTCTTGCTTTTTGTTCTCTGGTCTCATCGGTGCCAGTGTCAAGCAGGGCTC
>NZ_JAWRYQ010000266.1:0-267 GCF_046534565.1 Brevibacterium sp. SIMBA_078 | reverse complement strand
CAGAGGGTTACATTAGCGATATCGATTATACTTACGGCTATTATCCAGAACTAAGCCCTAATAATGTCAAAATTCCTTTCTTGATGTCAGGACTTGAAGTACCAAAATTCAATACGGCATGTGAGCTTGGCTTTGGTCAAGGAGTATCAATCAATACACATTCTGCTGCATCGGATGTCCAATGGTATGGCACTGATTTTAATCCTTCACAAGCAAGCTTTGCTAAAGAATTATCTGATATTTCAGGCAGTAACACCCATATCTATG
>NZ_JAWRYQ010000265.1:0-267 GCF_046534565.1 Brevibacterium sp. SIMBA_078 | reverse complement strand
AGCGCCCCTGCAGCGCTATGCAACTTAGTTTTACTAGGCTGGATGTTGGGCGTGCACTATGGGCGAGGGCCGTTTTATTTACTGTTAGTCACTAACATTACTAATATTGTGCTCGATATTTATTTTGTAGTGTACCTTGATTGGGCGGTTGCCGGGGCTGCGTGGGCATCACTTATTGCTGACTATATCGCGCTTGTATTTGCTTTATTGTTGGTGGTTCAACTTGCTAAAAAGCATGGTATAAGTTTGGCTGTAGCAAATTGGTTA
>NZ_JAWRYQ010000264.1:0-267 GCF_046534565.1 Brevibacterium sp. SIMBA_078 | reverse complement strand
ACATTATTCAAGGAATAACGAAGACCCAATAAGTCAGAGATTGACTGTCTAAGATTATCTCGGGTAGTCAGCAGACTTTGTAAGTTCATGTATGCAGTTGCTGAACCGTCCTCTGCTATATATTCAACAGTGCCATCTTCATCCAAATCAAACCCTCTATCGCCATGTAAAGGGTGATCAATTGCGACAGTTGCTATTCCTTGTGAAGCCAACGTACCGGCAATACCGAAGATGGAGCTCTTATCCGCTGTAATCCCATGCTGTAAG
>NZ_JAWRYQ010000263.1:0-267 GCF_046534565.1 Brevibacterium sp. SIMBA_078 | reverse complement strand
ATGATGGTCAAACGCCAATCGCTAATGCACTGGTATACGCCGTAGCATCAGCAGAAGGTGCTAGCGTTAGTAACCGTATTGCAGCGAGCACTTACAGCGCCAGTAGTATACAGACTGCGATAGTTAAGTCCGCGGATAGTGCTGCAAATACCGATTGTGGCATTGCACCTGCAAATAGCTTGGCAAGTACCTGTACCGGTACGGATGGTAGCTATCGTCTAGATCTGGGAACGTCTACAAATGAGTTGCAGATTCAGTTCAAAAAAG
>NZ_JAWRYQ010000262.1:0-267 GCF_046534565.1 Brevibacterium sp. SIMBA_078 | reverse complement strand
ATTTACAAATAGATCAGACTCTTCTGTATAGCAATGAAACATACGATTTACTCAATCTAGCAGAAGGTACTAATGGATCGGAGGGTAGTCTTGGTTTTACAGTCAGTGAAGGCTCGAATGGTATAGTCAGTATAAAGGTATCACAGACAGCATTAGTCACAGTAGCAGATGCTATCAATATAGAAGTCTATGACAGTAATGGCGAGCGTATTTATGTTGGTACTAATAATGCTGATAACCCGCTTGTAGGTAATGCGTTGGGCTTAG
>NZ_JAWRYQ010000261.1:0-267 GCF_046534565.1 Brevibacterium sp. SIMBA_078 | reverse complement strand
GTTGTTTTTTTGCACTGGCCTGCAACCTCATTCACGGCGATAGGCATTAAACTGTCACCACTCTTTCTGCCCCCCCGCGCTGCCGACGAAACACGAAATAGTCCACGCATCATGATGCATATCGTACGGCTGCGTTCAACCAATCACAGTCGCCACTTGTGCCCAAAAGGCTTGGTAAAATTCCGCGCTCAAAGCATAAAAATAGTACAGCCGACAAGCTTGCTGACTCAGCATATAACATGAGGTGGTATCAGCAGTGAAATGGCA
>NZ_JAWRYQ010000260.1:0-267 GCF_046534565.1 Brevibacterium sp. SIMBA_078 | reverse complement strand
GCTTGGCTTTATTGATTCCTCAACTAAGTGCGGGTGCTCGCCGTCTTCACGATACTAATCGTTCAGGTTGGTGGCAATTACTGTGGCTAGTGCCAGTGATTGGCTGGATCATTTTGATTATCTTCCTAGCGCAAGACTCGCAAGAAGGTGAAAACGATCACGGTGCTAACCCTAAAGAAGTTGATCTACACACTGCTTAATTAGGTAACTTGTAAACATTTTAAGCTCAGCCATTGCTGAGCTTTTTTATGTAAAAAATTAAGTTAC
>NZ_JAWRYQ010000259.1:0-268 GCF_046534565.1 Brevibacterium sp. SIMBA_078 | reverse complement strand
CTTTGCCCCTGAAGTGTCACACTCTCTGTGACAAGCTCATACATGGTGCCGCTTCTGATGGCAAAAAGCTCAATCAATGTCAGCCCCCCCTATTGTGGTATTTTTAATTTTTGACCAGGGAAAATCCAATGCCCTGGTTGTCTAATATTGCGTCTACTACGTTTGATCATCGCGGCTTTATTCACATTCCAAATGCGGCGCCATTTTGTACTATCACCATAGAAGCGGCCAGAAATATCCCACAATGTATCGCCCTTTTTAACGGTGT
>NZ_JAWRYQ010000258.1:0-268 GCF_046534565.1 Brevibacterium sp. SIMBA_078 | reverse complement strand
GGTGGTTCTATTGCGGCTGCGCGTGATATGAGTATTAGCGGAAAAATTCTTAATACTTATACGGGGGATTTTTCTTACACCAGTGGTAGTCCAGAAACAACAACAGTTTACCCCTACGGTAGCCCTTTCTTTAAGGGGGGGACTTATTCTGAACGAGTCAGAACATTCTCAGCAACTAAGGAAATAAGAACCAGTAAGATTTACCAGGCTGAATTGACAGGCAAGGCTGGAGTTATAGCTGCGGGGAGAAACTTGGGGTTAAACGGTA
>NZ_JAWRYQ010000257.1:0-268 GCF_046534565.1 Brevibacterium sp. SIMBA_078 | reverse complement strand
GGGCAATTCATTATTTGTCCAATCTTTTTTTATTTACAGGCATATGTAGCCCAGTTAAAACATTAGAATAAAACATTGATAGCTAAATTTTCCTTTTTCTTGAAGTTGAAAATCGGTAAATTTAAAATTCGATAAATTTTCAAAAAAATCAATTGAAACAGAATATTTAGTGCTTTATCGAGTAAGAAAACGATTTCAACGAAGAATAAATTTTTAAATTGTTTAAATAATTCAAAAAATATTGTTGACGAGAGTGCCCATTTTGTAC
>NZ_JAWRYQ010000256.1:0-268 GCF_046534565.1 Brevibacterium sp. SIMBA_078 | reverse complement strand
AAGCTGAAATCGACGAGCTTAGAAAGGAATTGGAACGATGTCGTACCTTGCTCGCTCACGACGCTAGCTAGTGTAGATCTCGCTTACGGCGCGCCGCATTGAAGCGGAACACATTTGTGTAAGGCCCCGTCATGACCATTTCAGAAGCAGCAACTTACCTATTCGTCAGTCGCCCACACATCCGAAGGCTCCTCGACTCGGGCAAGCTCGAAGAAGTCTTGCCGAGAAACCGGAACGGCGAGATAAATATCGATGTTGCTTCTGTTGA
>NZ_JAWRYQ010000255.1:0-268 GCF_046534565.1 Brevibacterium sp. SIMBA_078 | reverse complement strand
CCTTAACATTGGTCAAACGTTTCAAGACTGCTTGTGTACCAAAATATGAACGATTTAGTTGTAATTGTTTCCCGTACGGAATGAAATAACATTGTGTTTTTGCAGGGCTTAAACCTTGTACAACCATATCCAATAATGAATTAGCAATAGATTCACGAGAGCAACTTTCTAATGCGGGTCTTCCATCTTTATCCTTCAGTTCTTGAAGCTTAAAAAAGGCACTCTTTAATGCATTGCTAGCATTATAGTTAGATGGAAGAACCAATCC
>NZ_JAWRYQ010000254.1:0-268 GCF_046534565.1 Brevibacterium sp. SIMBA_078 | reverse complement strand
ACATTGTCGCTGGTATTAATGGTCAGGTTGCCGTCACTTAACAGGCTACCACCCTGGTTATCCAGAGCACTGTTTACCTGAATATTTCCTTTGGTATACAGCTGGCTGTTGTTAACAAAGGTGCCGCTGCTTGCGCCCAGCTCCATGCCTTGCGCGGCATACAGCGAACCTGCACCATTAATGCTATTTTGGAGTTTCGCTGTACCGGCACTGGCAATACTACCGTTTGCATTCTGGATTGAACCGTTGCTCCCCAGCACTAAGTCAC
>NZ_JAWRYQ010000253.1:0-268 GCF_046534565.1 Brevibacterium sp. SIMBA_078 | reverse complement strand
CAAATAACTTCGGTGACCCGTTACGCATACAAGCCTATGACCTACAAAATAAAGATTACACAGGATACACGAAAGACGAACTTCATCCCAACTTTGCGTATATTCATTCAGTTGTAGAACCAAACTAAACAAATCACTTGGCTGTGATACCCCACAGTATAAAATCTTCAGAAATCACACCATGCACGCAGCCAAGTGTTACTATTATTTAGTACCCGTTGATCCATGTCCTCCACGATCATCGTTACCTAGATAATCTACTTCAATC
>NZ_JAWRYQ010000252.1:0-268 GCF_046534565.1 Brevibacterium sp. SIMBA_078 | reverse complement strand
AGCAATGGATGCAGTCGAACAGTATGACCATGAAGTGGCATTAATCATCCTTCAAGAAGTGATTGATCATAAAACGGCATTGCAAACTGTAAGGGATGAAGCACAAAGAATTTTCAATCAACTAAAAGAAGACCATGTACTAGTTTCAAATGTTGAACAACAATTGGGTGTAATCAACGAATTGATAAAACAAGAAAATTATCAATCTGCTCAAGAAAAACTTCAGCAATTACAAGAGAAAATGGGCACAAATGAATTATTAGTAACC
>NZ_JAWRYQ010000251.1:0-268 GCF_046534565.1 Brevibacterium sp. SIMBA_078 | reverse complement strand
CGCTTAATTTTTTATTAGATAACGTAAGTAGTTAAAGTATCTTTGATGTACTAGTTACTTGGGCGCTCTTCAACAATGGCGACTACGCGACGATTGAGTTGACGACCTTCTACTGTGTCGTTACTAGCTCTTGGTTTTGATTCGCCATAACCAACAGCGCTAAGACGGTCAGGTGTAATACCAAACTCAGTAATCAATACTGATTTGACCGCATCAACACGGCGTTGTGATAGAGCTTGATTATAGCTATCACTGGCTCGACTATCAG
>NZ_JAWRYQ010000250.1:0-269 GCF_046534565.1 Brevibacterium sp. SIMBA_078 | reverse complement strand
GCACTGCCTCCATCCAGATCGCTAACGCAATCAAGGTGAGCGGCCAGAGAAACAGCGGCGCGAAGCCCGTCGCGGAGACTGCGCCGAGCAGCGCCAGCGCGATCCAGCGCAGCATCCGATAACTCACTAAGCGCCCCACCTTGCGTCCCTCGATCTGCACTAACGAACCAGGGAATGGCAGAGTGTCCTAATGGCGGCAATGGGCCGAGGCTGCGTAAAAGTAGGGATTGTGTAGTCTATAAATCCGTCAATTCTGACGCCGCAGGCGC
>NZ_JAWRYQ010000249.1:0-269 GCF_046534565.1 Brevibacterium sp. SIMBA_078 | reverse complement strand
AGCCCGATCATGGCGAGATTATTACCAACTCGACCATCTCATGGCCCGTTGGAGTCGCAGGGGGTTTTCAAGGTAGCCTAACAGGTCGTCAAAACGTACGTTTTGTTTGCCGACTATACTCTAGTGGCCCCTATATTGATGAAAAAATCCGGTTTGTCCAAGAATTCGCTGATATCGGCAATTATTTCGACATGCCTGTTAAGAGTTACTCATCTGGTATGAAAGCACGCTTAACGTTCGGTTTAAGCTTGGCCTTTGATTTTGATTAC
>NZ_JAWRYQ010000248.1:0-269 GCF_046534565.1 Brevibacterium sp. SIMBA_078 | reverse complement strand
ATTTGCAAAGTAATACGACTTCTTTAGATAAAATAGAAAACTTAAATGGTTATAAGCATTCAATCCGCGTTAGTAATACACCATCACGTTTATCGAGCTTTGATGAAATAACAATTCCTGAACACTACTATTTAGCCATGGGTGATAACCGTGATAATAGTGCAGATTCTAGAGTAATAGGGCTTATCCCACGTGATGAATTACTAGGTAAAGCCGAGCGTGTGATTGTATCGCTTGATTACGATAACTATTATTTACCTAGAACAGAG
>NZ_JAWRYQ010000012.1:0-864 GCF_046534565.1 Brevibacterium sp. SIMBA_078 | reverse complement strand
CGAATAACTGCCTGACCATTACCTGCATTATCCAGTTTCAGTTTCCATTCGCCTTTATCTTCTGAGCTAAAGCCTTTATTACCATTCAGTTTTGCCATCTGTGCTGCCAGTTCTGCGGTTGATTTACGTTTAAACATATGTATATCTCCTTCTTAAAGTTAAACAAAATTATTTCTAGAGGGGAATTGTTATCCGCTCACAATTCCCCTATAGTGAGTCGTATTAATTTCGCGGGATCGAGATCTCGATCCTCTACGCCGGACGCATCGTGGCCGGCATCACCGGCGCCACAGGTGCGGTTGCTGGCGCCTATATCGCCGACATCACCGATGGGGAAGATCGGGCTCGCCACTTCGGGCTCATGAGCGCTTGTTTCGGCGTGGGTATGGTGGCAGGCCCCGTGGCCGGGGGACTGTTGGGCGCCATCTCCTTGCATGCACCATTCCTTGCGGCGGCGGTGCTCAACGGCCTCAACCTACTACTGGGCTGCTTCCTAATGCAGGAGTCGCATAAGGGAGAGCGTCGAGATCCCGGACACCATCGAATGGCGCAAAACCTTTCGCGGTATGGCATGATAGCGCCCGGAAGAGAGTCAATTCAGGGTGGTGAATGTGAAACCAGTAACGTTATACGATGTCGCAGAGTATGCCGGTGTCTCTTATCAGACCGTTTCCCGCGTGGTGAACCAGGCCAGCCACGTTTCTGCGAAAACGCGGGAAAAAGTGGAAGCGGCGATGGCGGAGCTGAATTACATTCCCAACCGCGTGGCACAACAACTGGCGGGCAAACAGTCGTTGCTGATTGGCGTTGCCACCTCCAGTCTGGCCCTGCACGCGCCGTCGCAAATTGTCGCGGCGATTAAAT
>NZ_JAWRYQ010000247.1:0-269 GCF_046534565.1 Brevibacterium sp. SIMBA_078 | reverse complement strand
AAAAACCTCTTCACTACCGGTGCTTGACAGAGATACCAGAGGCTCAGGCGATACTATGGTGACCCGGGTTGTACCGGTAGAAACCGTATCGGTACGCGAGCTTGCACCGTTATTGCGCCAGTTAAACGACCAAAGTGGCGGCGGTATGGTGGTCAGCTATGACCCATCTAATGTGATTATGATGACGGGTCGTTCAGAAACCGTGCAACGTTTGGTAGAAATTATTGAGCGGGTCGATCAGGCCGGTGATCAGGACGTTGACATGATCA
>NZ_JAWRYQ010000246.1:0-269 GCF_046534565.1 Brevibacterium sp. SIMBA_078 | reverse complement strand
ACCCTATACGGATGTGCGCGTGCGGCGCGCACTTGCGATGGCCGTCGACAATGCCGTCTGTCTGGAGTTGGGGTTCAGCGACAATGGAACGGTCGCCGAAAACCATCAGGTCTCGCCTCTGCACCCCGAGTATGCCGAGCTGCCGGCGCCGGTCTTTAATCCTGCTGCGGCGGCTGCGTTGATGCAGGAGGCAGGGATGGCGGACTTCGAACACGAGCTGATTTCGATCGACGATACGTGGCGCAAGAACACGTCCGACAGCGTCGCTG
>NZ_JAWRYQ010000245.1:0-269 GCF_046534565.1 Brevibacterium sp. SIMBA_078 | reverse complement strand
ATGGGTTACGAGGCTTTTAACATTTTCCAAAATGAATGCCTTAGGAGTTTTTTCTTTTAGAATACGAGCGATATCGAAAAATAGTGTTCCCCTTGTATCTTCAAAGCCTTGGCTTTTTCCTATAATGCTAAATGTCTGGCATGGAAAGCCCGCACAAAGCAAATCATGATCTGGAATACTTTTTGCGTCAACTTTGGTTCTATCACCACTTACTTTAAAATTAAAATTCTCCTCATATGAGGCTTTAGCATGAGGATCTATCTCGCTAG
>NZ_JAWRYQ010000244.1:0-269 GCF_046534565.1 Brevibacterium sp. SIMBA_078 | reverse complement strand
GACATACTTTATATTGCGTTGCCTATGAAAGCGCAAAAACGTATAGCCGACATTTTATTGCAGTTGGGTGATACCACCGTTGATGTGCACATAGTGCCAGACTTTTTACTCTCGAACTTAATACATGCACGTATTGAGCATGTGGGTGATGTTGATACATTAAGCGTGTTTGAAGCGCCATGTATTGGTACTCACGAATTTATAAAGCGAACAGAAGATATTGTTGTTTCAGCTATTATTGTTGCCTTAATCACCCCATTATTATTGAC
>NZ_JAWRYQ010000243.1:0-269 GCF_046534565.1 Brevibacterium sp. SIMBA_078 | reverse complement strand
AAAGCAATACGTTTGTATTGCTTCAAACTAGAGATGGCTTGGATAACATCAAACATACCTGTTCTAATGACCTGGATTTCGATGCTCAATATTTTTTGTAGATAGCTAGCTGTTGCCCCTGTACACAAAATAATTTGGCAACCATTTACAGTTAATTGTTGTGCTACGTCCTCAACATCAGAAATATGACATTCAACAAAACCTATATCTTGTGAATTAATTTCCGATATTGCTTGTTCGACCAAAGAGCGAATCCCATTAATGTTCGG
>NZ_JAWRYQ010000242.1:0-269 GCF_046534565.1 Brevibacterium sp. SIMBA_078 | reverse complement strand
ATGATAACATGGCAGTTTATGTTGGGAATAGTGACCGCTTTTGGACGGAAAAAGTAGGGAATATCGATAAAAAAATCCTTAACCCGCTGATTCAATTAAATCGAATGGAATCTGTTATTTCTCAAATTTTTACAAGCCAAGGAGTAGATCTTCCAATACGAAAAGTATTGCTTACAAGAAATGGTTACTTTGATTACCCAGGATCTCTTTATAATATTCAATTGATTGATAAAAGAGAATTTCCAAAATGGTTCATGCAATTGAAGCGG
>NZ_JAWRYQ010000241.1:0-269 GCF_046534565.1 Brevibacterium sp. SIMBA_078 | reverse complement strand
AGGCGCTGCCGGCACTTTTCTGGTCGGCGTGCTCTGTTTCGGCGATCCATCCTCCATAGCCCGCTACGCAGGTGTAGCTCTGATAGTCGCCGGCGTAATTGTCCTTAAACTTGCCAGCTAAACCTTCGCCATTCGTTTTCTAAAATGAGGTGTTTACTAAATCAATGGCGATTTACTTTGATCCAATTCGCCCAAATACGAACTACTATTCAACACACACTTTAGTTAAAGGACTACGATCATGGCGGATAAAATTAAAGCATTAAGAC
>NZ_JAWRYQ010000240.1:0-269 GCF_046534565.1 Brevibacterium sp. SIMBA_078 | reverse complement strand
CGGCAGAACCTGGTTTTCGATGTAGTATTCCGCGTCGTATTTGTGTTTACGCGGGTCGTATTCTTCCGCCAGGATCGCACGGTTAGAGATCGGACCGTCACCACGCAGAACGATGTAACCGATAACCATACCCGGTTTGATTTTAACACCTTTCGCCGCCAGACGTTTCGCAACCGCAACGTGCGGGCCGATCGCTTTGTATTCGTGCAGCGGACGGGTGATCTGTTCGTAGATCGCCAGTTTTTCCGGCGGGATTTCGTATTTAGACA
>NZ_JAWRYQ010000239.1:0-270 GCF_046534565.1 Brevibacterium sp. SIMBA_078 | reverse complement strand
CAGGCCTATATCGGCCTTCACCCCGATACCGACCTGCCCCTGGGCATCATGGCCGATCGCGCCACGGTGAAGGCGCGCAAGGAAGCCAAGGGCGCATTCCAGGCCCTGACCCAGGAACGATTTGCCGGTAAGCGCACGGAGGCCTATGCGTGGCTGGCCCGCGCCCTGGGCATTTCGCCGTCCATCTGCCATTTCGGCATGTTCAACGAGCAGCAGGCCTCCCGCGCCGGCGAAGTCTGCCGCCTCGCACGCGAGGCCCGCCAATGACCG
>NZ_JAWRYQ010000238.1:0-270 GCF_046534565.1 Brevibacterium sp. SIMBA_078 | reverse complement strand
AAGCCAATCAGCAATCTACTTCACTAAGTTCTTATTTCTTATAGAATGGGAGACATTCGAACATGGATAATGAACAAAAGTTACTCCAACTCTCCGCTAAACTTTATCAATTTTTAGAACACGTTCCAAAGGGAGAGAAACGAGACGGATTTCTTCAAGAAGTGGATCGTCAGTTGGATGAACGGGGGAAACTCCTTGATGTATTAGGTCAAGCAGGAATCCAATTAAACGCGCAAAATAAAGTCCATAGGATGCTTCTCGACTTAGATA
>NZ_JAWRYQ010000237.1:0-270 GCF_046534565.1 Brevibacterium sp. SIMBA_078 | reverse complement strand
CGATCAATATAACGATAATGACTGTAACTCGTCATTAAAAAATGAGTTAATTAGAATGTTACCTGCCCAAGGCATGTCGAGAGCTAAAGACATCCTTCCTTTTTTACCTTTCTCAAAAACGACTCTTCATCAATGGAGCCGTGATGGGAGGTTTCCTACTTTTATCAAACTCTCACCTACAATGGCAGTTTGGCGTAATTCAGATGTTATAGAGTGGCTCGAGAGTCATGATAAGCCGCTGCCTTTCTCTAAACAGGCAGGGAGAGAAAC
>NZ_JAWRYQ010000236.1:0-270 GCF_046534565.1 Brevibacterium sp. SIMBA_078 | reverse complement strand
GCTAGCACATGGTGACACCATACAAGTTGGCCAACTTGTATTTAAAGTACTACATTGCCCAGGGCACACCCCTGGACACGTTGTATTTTATCAAAATACGCAAAGCACCGTTATTGTCGGTGATGTTATATTTAAAGGCTCAGTCGGGCGTACTGATTTTCCAAAAGGAGACAGTAAGCAGCTTATTAGCTCAATACAGGCCCATATAATGACGTTGCCATTGAGTACCACAATTTTAAGTGGTCATGGTGAAGATACCGATGTCGCTAA
>NZ_JAWRYQ010000235.1:0-270 GCF_046534565.1 Brevibacterium sp. SIMBA_078 | reverse complement strand
CGATACGCCAATGCATGCAAGTGTGAAAATAGGCTGATTCCCAAAATTTAAGTCAACCTTACTGGTTATTAGGTCACCAGTGTTACCACTTTCATCAAGATAATATTTATATGCCAAAGTTCGCTCCTTGCTAAACGTATAAGATTTATTATTTATTCTTTCCTGTCTTTAGTAATACTTCTTCAGTGTCATAGAGTGGTTATTTATGATGGTTCACTTTAAATGATTTAGTCTGAATTCAATAGTCTTATTTATCGAGCCTAAGACCCC
>NZ_JAWRYQ010000234.1:0-270 GCF_046534565.1 Brevibacterium sp. SIMBA_078 | reverse complement strand
CGCTTAGTACCGATACTGTTTCATAGTTTCTTGAAGAGAAGCAAGAATCATTTTCTTTACTTTTACTTCCTCTCTTTTTTGACTTAATGATAAGTTACTCAAGTTCTTTGTTTTTGATGAAATCAGTTCCATTTGAAGTTCAAGGATTGGACGAACTACTTCAACATGACCAAAATCTTTCTTAGGTTCTGGTGTCCTACAAGTAACACTTTCGTCTCTCTCTATCGGGGAAAATCCATCACCATGTGAAATGAAAATTTTGCCAACGCC
>NZ_JAWRYQ010000233.1:0-270 GCF_046534565.1 Brevibacterium sp. SIMBA_078 | reverse complement strand
ATCCCCTTTATGTGATATTAAGTATCTATCAATCTGTTATTTTTAATTGACCGAACGCTCGCTCAATTCCAATTCAGTAAAAATGGGAGCCATTAAAACTCCCAATTTTTGCTTATATCCATTGTACATAAACTTCCTTTTTTATTCAATTTATATTTTTCTGAATACTAAATTATTAGTAAAATTCAAACTTATGAAAAAAAGACTAAGTCGATATTACGACTTAGTCTTTTTTCCTTATTCAGAAGCATTCCCTTCCTCTACCGTTTC
>NZ_JAWRYQ010000232.1:0-270 GCF_046534565.1 Brevibacterium sp. SIMBA_078 | reverse complement strand
ATGCTAGGAATTGAAATTGATGGGTCTACATTTCTAACAAGGTTTATTTTAAAGTTGATTGGGATGTCTTTTTTTGTAGGATCGATATGGCTAATTAGATCAAAACAGAGAAGGATGGCCAAAAATAAAGATGATGAATGAATAGCTCATTGTAAAGGGGTTATTCATTTTTAAATAAAACTGTCATTTTAAATCAAAATAATATATGAAAGGTGTTGACTAAAATACAAATTACATATATTATAGAGTTACAGTTAAAGAGGAGGTGAG
>NZ_JAWRYQ010000231.1:0-271 GCF_046534565.1 Brevibacterium sp. SIMBA_078 | reverse complement strand
AGCAAGAAAAAGGCCGCAGAAGCTGAAAGAGGCGAGCTGAGACCAGCTAAGAAGCCGGATGTTGATAACTACATCAAAGGGATAAAAGATGGCCTGAATAAAGTCATTTGGCAGGATGATAGCCAGATAGTCGATCTACATGTAAGCAAATTCTATAGCAGTTCACCGAGAATTGAAGTCGAAGTCTCAACTCTCAAACCAACCCATGAGGAGGAACAAATATGTCTTTTGTAAATTTTGATGGATCAGTCAAGAAAGTAAATCACAAGCC
>NZ_JAWRYQ010000230.1:0-271 GCF_046534565.1 Brevibacterium sp. SIMBA_078 | reverse complement strand
CAGACAATCAGATATTCAATGCGTAGTGAAAATGAAATCTTTGACGAGATTGAAGAATTATTAGCGGTGAAATAGGGAAGTCCTTCAGGGGCTTCTCTTTTTTTTATGTAAAAGTTGATTATTAATATTCAACTATTTGAGGGCAAAATAAAAACACTAGCACGGTTTTTGTGGTTATAAGGTGGTAATACAATGTGCTAGTGTCCTATTCCTGATATGTAACAGTATAAGCTTCTTAATTGATGGATTGCAAGTATTTTTGTAGAACTCA
>NZ_JAWRYQ010000229.1:0-271 GCF_046534565.1 Brevibacterium sp. SIMBA_078 | reverse complement strand
ATTTTAAAGTAGGTGACAGATTAGATACTCATGCCCTGCGGGACAATTTAGAGCAAGCGGGTTACTTACATGTGCAACAAGTCATGGAGCATGGCGAGTACGCTATACGCGGCTCAATTGTTGATTTATACCCCATGGGGAGTAAGCATCCATTTAGGCTCTACTTTTTTGATGATGAGCTTGATACCATCCGTTTATTTGATGTTGAAACTCAGCGCTCAGACGAAAAAGTAGAAAAAATTGAGCTACTACCTGCTCATGAGTTTCCTAC
>NZ_JAWRYQ010000228.1:0-271 GCF_046534565.1 Brevibacterium sp. SIMBA_078 | reverse complement strand
GACTGCCGAAGTTGTAGATACCAACCGGAACGCATGCCATCCACAGCGCAGCTAGACCGACGCCAAGACTATGGATATTGTTGTTGCGGAATACCATGACAAACGCCACCACGGTAAAAATCGCCAACACGTAGTGGAAAATGAGCATCGTCCAACGGCGCAAGTACATTAAATGTGCGCCGAAGCTGCCCAAGAAGAACCAGAGCAAAAACGCGGCGAATCCTGAACGCGTCTGAGCTTGGTGAAGATTGCGGTGAAAGGCGTGGTCCCC
>NZ_JAWRYQ010000227.1:0-271 GCF_046534565.1 Brevibacterium sp. SIMBA_078 | reverse complement strand
CGTCTAACATTTCGTCGTATTCGTCTTCATTAAAATCTGTAAGCATCATCATGGTTTCTTTGTGAGCTGCAAGGAATGCAGAAAAACCATCTATTTTATTTTTACTCTGTTTTTTAGAAGGTCGTTTAAGTCCTTGAGAGTTCTTATCAGCAACTACATTTTCGGTACAATATACAAATAACGGGTTATCTGTTTTAATCCTCTCTTCATACATTAGAACTTCAACATCATCAAACGGTGAATTTAATACTGTTGAATATTGTTTAACCTC
>NZ_JAWRYQ010000226.1:0-271 GCF_046534565.1 Brevibacterium sp. SIMBA_078 | reverse complement strand
CCTCAAAAAAGCCTCGCACGTCAATCTTGCCCGTCACAGCGGCGGAGATCAGAGCAGCGCGGTGCTCCTTTTGCAGTTCGATAGCTTGCTGGGCTTTGGTGATGAGAGTGTCAATCTTGTTCACTTCATTATCGAGATAGTCAACGATCGCATTTTGTTCCATTAGTGTTGGCGTAAGCATCGGGATGGT
This sequence comes from Brevibacterium sp. SIMBA_078, assembly GCF_046534565.1. Classification (NCBI taxonomy): domain Bacteria; kingdom Bacillati; phylum Actinomycetota; class Actinomycetes; order Micrococcales; family Brevibacteriaceae; genus Brevibacterium; species Brevibacterium sp. SIMBA_078. The sequence goes on along the minus strand of NZ_JAWRYQ010000226.1, from coordinate 81 downwards.
TCGAACGTCCTCGAGGCTAAGTTGAATCTTGGTGCCACCATAACCCTGAGCTGCAAAATGATTTTGCCCGACAGCAGATAG
>NZ_JAWRYQ010000225.1:0-271 GCF_046534565.1 Brevibacterium sp. SIMBA_078 | reverse complement strand
GCTTTCATCTTTGATTATTAATATTCAATTTTACAGTACTAATACTAGTACTAACATTAGTACTAACATTAGTACTGTTACCAGTTATAATACTAGTACTATTCTTTGCTAGTCTTACCCCCAAAGTATTTACGAGTTAGTTCCCACTCAGCAGTTTTACTTTCTACTAAGTTATTTTCTGTAGCATACTTTGACCATTCTTTTAGTGCATCCTTAAAAGATTCTTTGTTACACTCTACATAATCAGGTTGTAAATTATCAGGTGTAAACC
>NZ_JAWRYQ010000224.1:0-271 GCF_046534565.1 Brevibacterium sp. SIMBA_078 | reverse complement strand
ATCAGGTTTTGTAACAACAATAATGTTGGCAAATTCAATTTGATTAATTAATAAATCTGACACATCCCGCTGATCGTAGTTGTCATCTGTTTGCTGTCGCTCTAGCAATGTCTCACCGCTTTCATAATCTTCCATAAAGCGTGCCGCATCTACAACGGTAATCATAGTGTCAATTTCGCAAGCTTTCGTTAAATCAATCCCCAGCTCTTCATCAACATAAGTAAAGGTTTGTGCAACTGGAATCGGTTCTGAAATCCCTGTTGACTCGATG
>NZ_JAWRYQ010000223.1:0-271 GCF_046534565.1 Brevibacterium sp. SIMBA_078 | reverse complement strand
CTGCGTCTTTGCCTCCCGTGAAATAACCGTCGCCGGGCGGTTCCGATTGATCCCCGACGTAGTACCAGGTTTTACGCATGACCGGCGCGGTGTAGTCCTCATCGCGAGCTCCTTCGGTTTGCGCTTCGCAATCGCTCGCCAGTTGCAGGCCGAAGCCGTGAAACTCGCGTTCGATGCCGTCATAAAAGGCCTTGCGATAGCTGAACCGCTGGGTCAGTTGGTTACCGCTGATCTCGTCGGTCTGAACCTGCACACTGACCAGAGGCACGGC
>NZ_JAWRYQ010000222.1:0-271 GCF_046534565.1 Brevibacterium sp. SIMBA_078 | reverse complement strand
GGACAGCCTAGCGTAAAAGCCATAGAAGAGCTTAAGTTTGGTGACTTATCAATAGATAAAACTAGCCGTATTGTAAAGCTAAGTGGTGTTGAAATCGTATTAACCTCACATGAGTTTGAATTGCTGTGGTTATTAGCTTCAAATGCAGGAGAAGTGCTCAGCCGAGAGCATGTGCACCAACATATGATTGGACGTGAGTACGATGGGCTAGATCGAACCGTTGATGTACGTGTGTCTCGAATTCGTAAGAAGCTTGGTGCCTACAGTGACC
>NZ_JAWRYQ010000221.1:0-271 GCF_046534565.1 Brevibacterium sp. SIMBA_078 | reverse complement strand
CTAGCGCGTTAGATAGTATTACCTCAGCAATTACCACAGCGGGTGAAAAAATCACTGGGGCTACCTTTGAGACAGAAACTCCTAAGCCAATTTATAAATGGCAAGACGAGCAAGGACAATGGCATTTCTCAGATGTACCAAACAAGAATGGTAAAAGCGAAGTGGTAAAGCTTAACCCCGCCGATATTAATGTCGTGGTTGCAGAAGATACCGCCATTTTGAGTGGCAGTGCTAAATCAGCAGTAAAGCCTTTTCCTCAGCGAGCACCAGC
>NZ_JAWRYQ010000220.1:0-271 GCF_046534565.1 Brevibacterium sp. SIMBA_078 | reverse complement strand
ATAAGGCCGGTAGAAATGCCTTTCAGCGTCATTCCGCGATTGATGTTTTTACGAATGGCTACGTCACCTAAATAGCTGGCTTCATGCAGCGCAATTATTGGGGAGAGCATCTTTTCAACAGGAAAAGGCGTTGCATCGCCAACAAAACGACGCGAATAATCAACAAAAATGTCCAGATCAACCACGTTGACATCACCCTCTTCAGCCAATAAGTCATTCTCTTTCAGCAAGTCAATAAATTTCGCTTTTGTTATTGTTTCAAGCTGTTCAC
>NZ_JAWRYQ010000219.1:0-271 GCF_046534565.1 Brevibacterium sp. SIMBA_078 | reverse complement strand
ATGTAGTAGTGCCCGTTATAAAAGTTCGGTATTGGCGCTCCAGTGGTACACGCAGACAAGATAATACCCGCTGATATTAAAGCTATAATGCGCATACGATCTCCCAATTAGGCATTATCTACAATATTGTTTAATTTTGAAAAATTAAGATATAGCGATCCAATCTTGGGAAATTTTATCAAAACCTAGAGAAATCATTTGCCCACCATTTTATGGGATTATTTCCACGAAAATCGTATCGTTTCCCACTTGGTTGTTAATTGCCTTTTCT
>NZ_JAWRYQ010000025.1:0-479 GCF_046534565.1 Brevibacterium sp. SIMBA_078 | reverse complement strand
CATCAATGAATTACTCCAGAATAAAATCTTCTACATATATTTCTGCTTTGCCTAACTCTTCTCATGGCAATATCTTTAAATGCCTTGATTCTATTGGTTTTTAGTTTTTTAGATAGATGCTGTTATTGATGACTATAGTTGCAGTAGTTAACTAGCCTTGAAACCAAGTGTGATAAGGGTTTTATAGGTCTGTGCACCATAGGTCTTAGTGTTCAATAGCTCTCACACCTCAACGTTACAAAGCATTCACACAGACTTAGTCTCTAGCTATTTCTATGTTAAGCACAATCAATCAAGGCTAATAAAAGGATAGGGGTATTTATTTAAAATATCTGAGCTACTAGCTCTCTTTTAATACTCTATACACAGTAGCCACACCAACACCAACTGCCTTAGCTATTTCATCTTTTGTCATGTTATTTTGACTTGCCAGCTCTCTAATACGTTTATGTTTTTCTGTATTTGCTGTCTTACCTGAA
>NZ_JAWRYQ010000218.1:0-272 GCF_046534565.1 Brevibacterium sp. SIMBA_078 | reverse complement strand
ATAGAGGTTTTGCTTTCATAGCGTTCATCAAGTGGGCTGTTCACTCTTACAGAACTAATTCCCGTTTCGGCGCCTTGTTTGGCTTGATATCCCTCACTTTGAAGGATAATTTCACCGTTAGCGGCCTTTAGACGGAAATAATACTGATCATCAGTTCCCTGGAACAATTCATAACGTGCTGACATATTACTTCTCCTTTCTCACGCCCTTGAAAGGGGTCTTGTCTGCTTTAACATTCATGAATTGCCCAGTTTCGGCATTTCGCTTCACCC
>NZ_JAWRYQ010000217.1:0-272 GCF_046534565.1 Brevibacterium sp. SIMBA_078 | reverse complement strand
GCAGGCGTTACGCCATGCACTTATTCATACTTTTATGGAGAAATCATTATTGTATAACGATTTAGGAATTAGTAATGAACAATGGCCGGCGCATTATTTGGCGAATTGTTTGATCTGTGATCGTGGCTCGGAATTCATATCCGAAGAACTGACGTTTATTGCAGAACAGCTTAATATTACCGTTCAAAATACAGGTGCTTATCGTGCCGAAATGAAGTCCGTTGTCGAAAGCTATTTTCAAATTGTTCAAAGTCATTTAGCAGGGATGTTAC
>NZ_JAWRYQ010000216.1:0-272 GCF_046534565.1 Brevibacterium sp. SIMBA_078 | reverse complement strand
CTAATGACATTCATCCCACATGTGGCGTTCGTTTTTCCATGTATGCTTATGTACGTCCTGAATCTGATAAAGTCTTTAGTCGCATGCAGTATAAGCAGTATTTGAGTCAGTCCAATATTCGCTTTACTTGGGGCAAAAAAGACGGCCCTGGCGATTTACTCATCACGACACTACCTACATATTTGGATACATGGGTGAATGGTAAAACGTTCGATAACGTAGCCATTAGGATTAACGAGTCAACCAATAATGGTAATTCAATCAATAACCTA
>NZ_JAWRYQ010000215.1:0-272 GCF_046534565.1 Brevibacterium sp. SIMBA_078 | reverse complement strand
AACTTAAGCAAAATCTTTATAAGTTGTTGATGGAAGTAGAAGGAATCCAAGAACAATTTGAACAAGCCTTTTTGAAAAAGGGTGAAAAATACACGCTTTGTTATATATCTGATTTAGGGGCATTTATTACACAACAACTCACATTCGATTCTTTTGAGTCAACTAAATATGCTCAGTATGAAAATGCTGTGAAACTTGTCTTTAAGCCTCAAAACAAAAGAAAACTTTACTACACCCATTTTTATTCCGATTTATTAATTTTTAAAGGGTGG
>NZ_JAWRYQ010000214.1:0-272 GCF_046534565.1 Brevibacterium sp. SIMBA_078 | reverse complement strand
ATGCCCGCGCTCGACGAGGAACGAGACCGGCCGATGATGGTGATCGTGGCTGCGCAGCGGTAGCGGACACGGGACGGTGGCCATAACTGCCATCGCCTGTTCGGTCGATCTCTAGCCGCTATGCGGCGCGCGGAATCCGACGCACGAATATCCTCAATTTAATTTAACAATATTGACAATATGACAGTCAGCAACAATTATCCCCTTTCACAAAAATAGATACTTGAAAAATCACCCGTCGAAAATCTACCCTGCTCTTTACACAATACGCA
>NZ_JAWRYQ010000213.1:0-272 GCF_046534565.1 Brevibacterium sp. SIMBA_078 | reverse complement strand
GCCAAGCACGGCGCTATGCCGAGGGTCATGATCTCCCCGAAGAACTCGAGGCATGGTTGATAGACGATGAATTGGACGCCGTACTGCACCATGAAACCAGAGGGCACATCGCCGGTGATCTCGGGCGGTACCTGTTTTCTTCCATGTTCGCCGGGGAGAACCAGAGAGCGCCGAAGCTGTCAGAATTCCCTGAATTCCTTCAGCCCGAACACAAAAACAGGAAGAGTGGACATTTCGCCGACCGGTTTCGAACCCAAGTGAACAGCCGCCCC
>NZ_JAWRYQ010000212.1:0-272 GCF_046534565.1 Brevibacterium sp. SIMBA_078 | reverse complement strand
GTCAGTCGGTCACACCCGTGAATACCGTCTAGTATCACACAGTCGCCTCGCGGTTAGGCACGAACCGACGCCCCCGTTTACGAGGGATCGACAAGGCATGCAACGATCCCAAGCGGCGATTGACGCTGTATAGCTCTTGTGTTGAACATCGGTCTAGGCGTCGCGTGGAAAATGATGAAAGTCGATTGGAATTCACCTGACTTGCACAAGTAGATGAGGTTTTCGGGGCCACGGAGCATATTCCTCCTGGTCAGGAGGTTGCTTGTTTCGGA
>NZ_JAWRYQ010000211.1:0-273 GCF_046534565.1 Brevibacterium sp. SIMBA_078 | reverse complement strand
TATTTAGTAACAGGCGCAGCTGGCTTTATTGGTAGTGCGGTTGTAGAAAAACTAGCCTCTGCTGGTCATGAAGTGGTAGGTATTGATAACTTAAATGATTATTACGATGTAAATTTAAAGCATGCGCGCCTCAAACGTATTGAGCATGGCCAGTTTTTGTTTAAGCAGGTCAATTTGGCTGATCGTGTTGCGATGCAAAGCTTGTTTGAGGAATCACAGTTTGATCGAGTAATTCATTTGGCGGCACAAGCGGGTGTACGGTATTCATTAGAA
>NZ_JAWRYQ010000210.1:0-273 GCF_046534565.1 Brevibacterium sp. SIMBA_078 | reverse complement strand
CACTTCAATAATAATATCTTCATCAAGATCATCATCTTGTCTCAAGGCATCAAGAACTATTCTCGAATCACCTTTGATGAACTCTACCTGATGTTCGAAATAGCTACCTAATTGTTTTTCATAGTGAGCAATGGCAACGTGATACAAACAAAAGTTTAGTATTTCAGATCGGCTTGGTGCCAATCTTTTAACACTAGTATCCGCAAGCTGTATCTCAGTTGGTTCAGATGTTGGCTGACTAGACTTTTGTCCCTGTATGAGTTCCTTTAACTC
>NZ_JAWRYQ010000209.1:0-273 GCF_046534565.1 Brevibacterium sp. SIMBA_078 | reverse complement strand
ATGTGAGATAAAAAATTGCGTCTTGAGCAATTAAATTTATTTACCGACCTAAGCTATTAAATAGCTAAAGTTATTATCAGTTTAATCTCTAATAGGGAGTAATATGAACAAAATATACTTAGTTTTTTTTATTATGATTTTTAATACCTCAGTGAATGCGAAATACGTAACCTCACTGAGCGGTCCAGGTGTAGAAATTACTAAATTTTTTACACATGGTAATGGCGCAGTATCTTTATACATATCTGGCCCTGTTAAGAATCTTGATCAATG
>NZ_JAWRYQ010000208.1:0-273 GCF_046534565.1 Brevibacterium sp. SIMBA_078 | reverse complement strand
AAGATAACGACCGTGAGCTGGTATATAACTCATTCCATAAACCGACCTATAATGTTAATACAGGCAACGACACCCGCTGTTAAAAAGCTACAAACGAATATATAGATAAAAAAATGCCGTGCGAAATAGTGATAACACACGATAAAAACTAAATAGCTGAATAACACCGGTATAAACGCACTAATGATGAGTTTTAATGCGACTAATTCAGGTGTTATTTGTCCAAAAGCAGTTAAAATCGCTGTTGCGAGTACACAGCTTAATATAGCAAGA
>NZ_JAWRYQ010000207.1:0-273 GCF_046534565.1 Brevibacterium sp. SIMBA_078 | reverse complement strand
CGGCTATTGTCGGTATGGCCGAACGTCTACAACCACGTCACGATATCCCGGTTTTCGACAGTGCAGTACCGTCAATCAGCGCAGCACTTTCGGCCATTGACACCGATCCGCATCCAACGCGTCTGGCAAGACCACTGTCATCCTCCACCGGAATTTCAAAAGAGCTTTCTGAACTCATAGTGGGCCGGGCGCGATTCCCTGCCTGGCGAAAACAGAGTCCGATATGATCTTGGCTGAGTTGGTGGGGCTCAAGTTTTGGTTTCGAACTTCGCC
>NZ_JAWRYQ010000206.1:0-273 GCF_046534565.1 Brevibacterium sp. SIMBA_078 | reverse complement strand
ACCTGGCTTTTCTTGAACTTCAATTAATGAAGTATCCTCAGACCTAGCTTCTGTCTCACCATCTTCCTTTTGCGAGCTAGAGGGCTGCATTTGAGGAATGCTATCGAAAAAAGCATCTTGATTAGGAAAGGATGAGTTTAGTTGAATTTCTTGATTTCGTGTTTGATTATAAGCTAATCCAACCAACTCATTTAAGATATCTTGTTGTGTCTTGCCATGACTCTTAGCAAGATATCTTAGGTTCTCTTTATTCTGTTTCGTCAGCTCTAAGCC
>NZ_JAWRYQ010000205.1:0-273 GCF_046534565.1 Brevibacterium sp. SIMBA_078 | reverse complement strand
ACGGAGCGAGACACCACGATCATGGGCCTTTTGCAATTTCACCATCCTGCAGGACGACGCCTTCGTTGTTGAAGACGCTCGCCTCGACTTGCGCTTCGCCTCCAACCCTCTGGTAACGGGCGAGCCTGGCATACGGTTTTACGCCGGCGCAAACATTCGCGATAGTCAAGGCTACGCGCTCGGCTCGCTTTGCGTCATCGACAGTGCGCCGCGCAGACTTGTGCCTTCTGCGCGGGACGCCCTGACCACGCTTGCTCGCCTTGCATCCGATCG
>NZ_JAWRYQ010000204.1:0-273 GCF_046534565.1 Brevibacterium sp. SIMBA_078 | reverse complement strand
GGGGTTGTTGCAAAAGCATGCAATCCTGACACTAGCTTTAGGTGATGAAAAAGAAGTAGCTAGTAGCTGTGGTAAAGGTCTATCAGACTGGAAGCGCAAACGTGATAGATTAGAAGCTGCTATCCAGTCGATAGAACGACAAATACAACCACAATTGACTAACTTTGAATAAGCCGCTTATTAATTAAAGCGGTTTTTTTATGCCTAAAATTTGCCCGTCGTGACTTTTCATGACGGGCTGTTTTATGTCCAAAATTTAGCAGGGATGCTAAC
>NZ_JAWRYQ010000203.1:0-273 GCF_046534565.1 Brevibacterium sp. SIMBA_078 | reverse complement strand
GCTTTTGTAATTTGGTAGAAGAAGTATAAGAATCATAAGTTGTACTATCAAATATTTCAAAGTCCTTTGTCATCATTTCACCTCTTCCTATACACGTAGCTTTGGATTTAAGTAAGTGTAGACGATATCAACCAATAAGTTTGCAATGACGAAAACAAATGCATAGAACATAACAACGCCTTGTACTAACGTGTAATCACGGTTGAAAATTCCATCAACAGCTAATCGACCAAGACCTGGCCATCCAAAAACTGTTTCAACAATCATATTTCC
>NZ_JAWRYQ010000202.1:0-273 GCF_046534565.1 Brevibacterium sp. SIMBA_078 | reverse complement strand
CCATTCCCAGGTATAAGCTAAGCGATAGCCACTTAATTCGTTTTTTCACACCCAATTCAAGAAATACACCCAAAAGAGCAATGCCCCAGGCTACACTCAACAGCGTCCAGCCCCATGCGTCTCTTAAGTTAATTAAAGCAAATGGAGTATAGGTACCGGCAATTAGAATATAGATAGCAGCATGATCAAGCTGTTGGAAGACCGCTTTTATTCTTGGCCAGGGAAACGCATGATATAACGTTGAGGCGGTATAAAGCAGAATAAGGCTGGCAC
>NZ_JAWRYQ010000201.1:0-273 GCF_046534565.1 Brevibacterium sp. SIMBA_078 | reverse complement strand
CGGTCGGTATGATTATCGATCAGCGCGCGATTCTGCGCCGACTGGCGGAGCTGCAATACGCTCGTAATGATCAAGCATTCCAGCGTGGTACTTTCCGCGTTCGTGGCGAGGTGATAGATATCTTCCCGGCAGAATCGGATGACATTGCACTTCGCGTGGAACTGTTTGACGAGGAAGTGGAACGATTGTCGTTATTTGACCCGCTGACCGGGCAGATTGTTTCCACTATTCCACGTTTTACCATCTACCCGAAAACGCACTACGTCACACCGC
>NZ_JAWRYQ010000200.1:0-273 GCF_046534565.1 Brevibacterium sp. SIMBA_078 | reverse complement strand
TGTTTATATTCACCTGACATAAAGGCTCCTGAGTAAAATTTAATCTAACTAAACTAAGCGCTTTTTATCAGCAGTGATATTCGACTATGGTCGGTTAAATAGTAAGCGATGCTTTTAGTTTTTGGCCAACGTAATGATTGTATAGAACTAAAAAGTTCCAACTAATGTAAAATGTTTCAGTAATTAATGAAGAGTAAATGGATATAAGAATGAATCAAATGGTCAGAGTAGGCGTTGCAGTAATAGTAATGCATGATAATAAAATTTTACTCG
>NZ_JAWRYQ010000199.1:0-273 GCF_046534565.1 Brevibacterium sp. SIMBA_078 | reverse complement strand
GCTGTGAGTGGTCAGGTACGCCAGACACCATAAATATCAAGGCCAAGTCAGCAGATTTTAAATCGTCATTAAAGTCTGGCCATAGCGAGTCTTATCACAATAAAACGCTTGGTGATGTTGCAGACATCATTGCCAAGCGTCAACAATTAGAGCTATCGATCAAACTAGATCTGGCCACTATCACTGTTGGCCACGTTGACCAAACAGATGAATCTGACATCCACTTGCTAACACGTCTATGTTATCAATATGGCGCAGTGGTAAATATCAAGC
>NZ_JAWRYQ010000198.1:0-274 GCF_046534565.1 Brevibacterium sp. SIMBA_078 | reverse complement strand
CAGAAGAACGGCTTACTTTTACTTTAGTAAAATTCATCTTCAACTCCTTTTAATTTTATAATTGGTATTCATGCTCTAGAGAGTTACTCATACAGCGATTGGACAATAAAAACTCTCTCATTATGGCGGTGAATTTAATTTCACTGAGTTAGTGATTTAGAATTAACCTACTTCTTGCTCAGAAGAACGGCTTACTTTTACTTTAGTAAAATTCATGTTCAACTCCTTTTAATTTTATAATTGGTATTCATGCTCTAGAGAGTTACTCATACAG
>NZ_JAWRYQ010000024.1:0-487 GCF_046534565.1 Brevibacterium sp. SIMBA_078 | reverse complement strand
CTCTTACAATCAAAATAACCATATTTTTTATAATCGAGATCATGTTTTTTACATGCAGCATCTAGTAAACCTTTTGTTGGACCACCGCCATAACCAGGACCACACCAATTACCCCAAACAGGAAGTGATATTTTAGTTGTTATACGGTCACTATCAACTGAATTATTGTAGAACTTAAAATAAGAATTACTGAAGTCATTAAACGCTTTACCTTGATCTAAGAGTTCTTCTGATTTTCCATCTAGTCTAGCCTGATCAACATCAAAGTAAAGCTTTCCATGTTCATTAGAACTTATATAATTAAACATCTCTTTAAGAATTTCATCGTCTAGCATATCAATGTCCAAACCTTCAAGTTCTTTTAAATTACTAGCTGCAGAAACCCGTTCACCACCAAAATTAGAAAAACCAAGTAAAACAGACAAAATCATCATAACACTCAAAATTTTACGCATACAATAGCTCCTTATAATCAATTTATACAACA
>NZ_JAWRYQ010000197.1:0-274 GCF_046534565.1 Brevibacterium sp. SIMBA_078 | reverse complement strand
GCCATTTTTATAAATTAAATCGCAAAGGTGAGATAAACCTTTGACCAATTTAGTTTAAACAGTAAGATTTAGTCGCTTTTTATAAAAACTATTTCAATCTCGCTTTTTCATTAACCTCATGAAAAATATCTATCTAGCTCATTACCCCAAATCATAAAAACATAGTTAAAATGTCATTAAAAAATCATTTAATAAATTAATAGTGATTTAAAACGCTGAGTTAGTTTTTACGTATTCAATAGCGTTTTTTAGTTATTTAGTTGTCTGATTAAGC
>NZ_JAWRYQ010000196.1:0-274 GCF_046534565.1 Brevibacterium sp. SIMBA_078 | reverse complement strand
ATAACTGCCATTCGAGCAATGAATAAAGCCATTTGTTTTATCCCATTTTTAAGCATGAGAATGAATGAACTTATCTTTGCTGCGGTCCATGCTGCGGCCATTCTAGTCGCTTGTGCTACAGACTGAGCAGCCATGACTGTCATGTTCTTTATCCAAAGCCCCATTTGAATAATTCCGTTCTTCAATGATGTAATTAAAGATGAAATTTTCATTGCAGTCCATGCAACGGCCATTTTTGCTCCGTTTACTGTTGCTTGAGTTGCCATTAGTGCAT
>NZ_JAWRYQ010000195.1:0-274 GCF_046534565.1 Brevibacterium sp. SIMBA_078 | reverse complement strand
CCATAATGGTGAGACTGTCATTTACCCAGCTCACCAATCGGCCATGCGCCGACGCGAGACCTTTAAAATGCTGCGCCTTCCTGACAGCAACGAGACTCCGTTTTTGATCATCGATTACTTTATATAGATAATATGAAACCCGTGAAATATTATTGATAACGTCGCTATCTTGCGCCACTCCAGTAAGTTCAAAAAGCATTCTGAGATTCGCATATTCCTCAACAGCCAAAGACGCCCTAACCATCTCTTCGGATGCGTATTTTTCGGCCAACTC
>NZ_JAWRYQ010000194.1:0-274 GCF_046534565.1 Brevibacterium sp. SIMBA_078 | reverse complement strand
GTGGTCAGTGAATGGTTCAATATTGGTGAGCGAGGAAAGCCAACAGGTATGATTGTTGCCTCGTCCTGCATTGGACCCTGCATTGCCCCTCCTTTGCTAACGGCGATGATGGTCGCATTTGGTTGGCGCTGGATGTTCATCATTACTGGGGCTCTTGGAATTATCGTCGCGGCCGGATGGTATTTAATGTATCGGAATCGCAATGAAGTGGCACTTACGCCAGCCGAAGCGGCCTTCATTGACGAGGGATCGGACAAGCAGACTGATCAACCAC
>NZ_JAWRYQ010000193.1:0-274 GCF_046534565.1 Brevibacterium sp. SIMBA_078 | reverse complement strand
CCACTTTAATAACAATGCCATTTTTTGCTAAAGGAGCAAGTTGTTCGCGTAGCCGCATAACCACCCCATGTGATTGATGCTCTCGTGCTGATTTATCCACCAGCAATAGTCTGAGTTCTGCTAAGTTAGTGGCTTCACGGCGATAATAACCACGCACCATGCCATTAAAATCCATACTAGAGGGCTGCCCAATATATGCGGCTATTTCACTGACTTCATTTAACTGCCATGTGAGGGTTTGAATCTGCTTAGTAAATGCAGCCGTGCTCTCTAG
>NZ_JAWRYQ010000192.1:0-274 GCF_046534565.1 Brevibacterium sp. SIMBA_078 | reverse complement strand
CTTGGTGATTGACCAAGATGAAAGCGCCAAGCCCAATCCAACGGGCGCGATGATGGATCTGTACATGCTGTCCTTATTCGGTATCTCCGGTGGTAAAGAGCGCACCGAGGCTGAGTTCAGATCTCTCATCGAAAACAGCGGCTTTATCGTCGAGCAGGTAAAGCGCCTCCCTAGTGGAAACGGCATTATCCTCGCCTATCCCAGAAAATGATCGCCCTCGCCCCTCGCTACGTTTTGGAGGGGCTCTTTATTCGCGGGTTATTCCCCGCGTACC
>NZ_JAWRYQ010000191.1:0-274 GCF_046534565.1 Brevibacterium sp. SIMBA_078 | reverse complement strand
ATTAATTGATTAGCAAAATATGTAAGACTTCCTTTGACCGAGAGCGCTAAAATGAGTAATGCTGCTATTACTTGCAAGATTGGTGTAATGAGAGCGTTTTTTTTTGCTAGTCGGTATGTACTAATAATCATTCCACAAGCAGCAATACCAGCTAATAGCATGACAATCCAAACATAATTCGTCATGAGCAGAAGGAGTGTAATAAGGATCAGCGCCAGAACAGACAAAGAAATACCCAATATGATCTTTAAGCGTTGCTCCTTAGCTTTTACTG
>NZ_JAWRYQ010000190.1:0-274 GCF_046534565.1 Brevibacterium sp. SIMBA_078 | reverse complement strand
ATTGAAATCATTTAAAAGAGTAAAAGCAAAATCCCATCTTTGTTTAGTTGATAACTCGGATAGACGTTGAAAGTATTGTTCTTGAACCTTCTGTAGTCTATCGAGCTTCTGTTTCCTTTTATCATTTATTTCATTAGAAGATACTTTATACTCTGATAAAGTATTTTCTATTTTCTTATTACATTTTCTATTAAATATTTTAGTGAAAAAGCTCACTATTTAGCCGCTTCCATCATAACGGCAAATTTATCAAACAATGGCGCGCAGTCATGTG
>NZ_JAWRYQ010000189.1:0-274 GCF_046534565.1 Brevibacterium sp. SIMBA_078 | reverse complement strand
CATTTACCCGATCCCGAAAAAATAATCTCAAGTAAACACGGTATAATAGAAAAAGAAGGTGACTCTTTTTACGTATACGATAATTCAACTAATGGATTATTTATTAACTTTGCTGTAGCGCCGCTTGGTCAAGGCAACAAACAACGTTTGTCAGACAGTGACGTATTAACCATCGGCGATTTTCAAGTCAATGTGGTGCTAACATCAGATCAACATGGCTTAAAGCATATTCAACAGCAAATTTATCAACACTTGGCATACCTACAAATTCTAC
>NZ_JAWRYQ010000188.1:0-274 GCF_046534565.1 Brevibacterium sp. SIMBA_078 | reverse complement strand
AAGATTAGTTGACCACTACAATTAAACTTTATTCATTGATACATCTCACAATAGCATAAATATAAGGTATCAAAATGACTACTTACTCTGCCTTGTAACACACATACATGAATTAGTTTGTGTTTACCAGGCGTCTTTATTATTTGTTATTTTATGCTAAATCGTCTGCATCACCTAAGCCTTGAGTAAGCTCTTCAAGAAGCTGTTTAATTTCCTCAGATGCAAGAATAAAGTCAGCGTCTAGTTTAACCGCCATATCTTCTTTAGGAATATC
>NZ_JAWRYQ010000187.1:0-274 GCF_046534565.1 Brevibacterium sp. SIMBA_078 | reverse complement strand
ATAATGGCGTAAATAAGTAACGCAGGTAAAATAACTTGTAGCCGATGACGCAACTGCGAATAGTTAAATATAGCCAGTACTAACGGGGTAAAAATCAGCACCCCAATTGAGTCACCTATCCACCAAGTAATAAAGGTACTGATGACATCAGATGTGCTAATAAAATGATTTAAAACAAGTAGACTAGTTCCTGCTCCAGCAGCTATGACACAACATAGCGGCCCACCAATCACCAAGCTTTGAATACTAAGTTTTAAAGAAGATAAATTAAGGG
>NZ_JAWRYQ010000186.1:0-275 GCF_046534565.1 Brevibacterium sp. SIMBA_078 | reverse complement strand
CCACTCTTTATAGGGTGGCCTTTTTGTTGGGTAAGATTAGAAAAATCGGTGGTGTTCTAAAAAGTATGTTGGCATCAAACATAACCATAATTGATATAAAAAAATACCAAATCAAAACTTTAAAGTGATTATCAAGCTTTTTAGAAAAACAACAGGTTCGTCTAACGGCTAGTTTTGGTTGATGTCTAAGACGGTAGTTATTGCCTTCTATGAGCTTATGCAACAATGCCGCTAACATCCAAAAAACCTATTATCTTTGAAAAATAAAGAAGACC
>NZ_JAWRYQ010000185.1:0-275 GCF_046534565.1 Brevibacterium sp. SIMBA_078 | reverse complement strand
ATGAGGTAAACATTCCGGAAGCCGGAAAGAACTACGGTTGGCCTGAAGTTACCTACGGTGTTGATTACGGTGGCGCTACAATCAGTGAAGACGCTGTGAAAGAAGGTACTGAGCAGCCGTTTTATTATTGGGTTCCGTCCATTGCAACGGCCGGTGCAACTTTTTACACCGGCGATGCGTTTCCGGAATGGAAAGGCGATTTCTTTGTCGCGGCGCTAAAAAGCTCAGTGGTTGCTCGTCTGGACTTGTACGAAGGTCGCATGATGCATGAAGAG
>NZ_JAWRYQ010000184.1:0-275 GCF_046534565.1 Brevibacterium sp. SIMBA_078 | reverse complement strand
CTCGCTATCCTGACGGATGTAGACGCTAAGCTTGCCCACGCCGTAGGCGATGATCCCCACAATAATCGCTGTTATCCCTATTGTTAGCTTCATTTGGATTTCCCTGGAAACTCATCTGTGAATACGGCAAGGGGCAATGCAGGGGGAGTCGCACCCGGTATCGCCGCCGGGATTTGATTGTCCAACAAAATTCCGCCACAGGCATGCGCACCGATGCGCGGTTGACCTTGTCCTCTTGATGCGCTGCTTGCATCGCCGATGCGTCGGCTCGCGCC
>NZ_JAWRYQ010000183.1:0-275 GCF_046534565.1 Brevibacterium sp. SIMBA_078 | reverse complement strand
CCCAGCGATGACTGTACAGATCCCCCATTTCTCCTCCGGGGAAGCGCATGGCGTCCGTCATCGACGTCAGCAGATGGCAGACTTTTCCTTTGCGCGTCACGGTCAGCAGGCGGGCAGTCACTTCATTTCCCAGTCCCGGCCACTTTTTTCGTGCCTGCGGGCTGGTTTTCAGCTTCACCAGATGATCGCCTTTACCCAGTTTTCTGATCTCTTCATATTGCGCTCCCTTTCTGAGAGGTATCATCCAGTGGCGGTGTTCTCCCGCCAGGCTCCAG
>NZ_JAWRYQ010000182.1:0-275 GCF_046534565.1 Brevibacterium sp. SIMBA_078 | reverse complement strand
CGTCAATGCCGGACTGGCGCCACCATCGAAGAAGCGTCGGTATTGCGCCGATGCCAACGGGGCGATTGCGACAAGAACCAGCGCTGCACCGCTCGCGACGATGACCTCCGGCAGTGCGCCATGAAAATAACTGACCGCCACGCCACCAAGGAGCATACCCGCGGGAGTCAGCGCCCCCATCAGCGAGCTGAGTAGCCCCATAACTCGGCCGAGATAGCCGTCTTGCACACGCAGCTGAATCACCGTTTCAGCTGCTATCGAGAAGAAGATTGAAC
>NZ_JAWRYQ010000181.1:0-276 GCF_046534565.1 Brevibacterium sp. SIMBA_078 | reverse complement strand
CGAGGAGGAGCGCATCGAGCGCGTGTTCCATTCGACTGTTGCGTTTTATCCACGCGCGCGCAATATCGCGTCGGCCGAACGGATGTTGACGGGGCGGGCTCACTGCCGCTTTTTTTCCGGTGCGGCGGGGTTGCTCGAGCCGGCCTGCGCGCGGCGGCCCCGGACGGGTTTTCCCATAACCGGGTTCCTTTGCCGGTTCCCATGGCCGGCTCCCCTCGGCGGCCGCCTTCGCGTGAAATCGTTCACATCTTCGGCGGAGACGATCGGGCTGATCCC
>NZ_JAWRYQ010000180.1:0-276 GCF_046534565.1 Brevibacterium sp. SIMBA_078 | reverse complement strand
CGCGATGTCAGACCCTTTGCCGATGCGGCGGGCGATGTCTGGCGCATCTCGGTCAAACCCACTGATGCGGTGGATCTGATCCCGGCGCTGGGCGCAACCCGCACCCTGTGTGACTGGGGCGGCGGGTTGATCTGGGCGCTGATGCCTGCGGGCCGCGATGTGCGGTCCCGGATGCCGGTGCCGGGCCATGCTACGCTGGTGCGGGCTGGAGAGCGCGCGAGCCTGCCGCGCTTTCACCCCGAGCCTGCGCCACTGGCCGCGATCTCCTCCGGGCTC
>NZ_JAWRYQ010000179.1:0-276 GCF_046534565.1 Brevibacterium sp. SIMBA_078 | reverse complement strand
CACGGAATGGGATCAGAACTGGCAAGCGTGGTTCAACATGCAAGGTGTCGCGCCATTTACCGTGACATATGAAACTCTATCAGACGCTCCACAAACGCAGATACGAGACATCTTGGAGCAACTTAATTTACCACCTCAGGTCGCGGACAGTGTGGAGCCCGATGTTGCCCGTATAGATGACCCCAGAAGCCAAGAGTGGGTCGAGCGCTTCCGCCGAGACGGCGGCGTCGCGCCCTAGGGCCAAAACGACTGCAGAACCTCCGCAACGGCCTCGGG
>NZ_JAWRYQ010000011.1:0-977 GCF_046534565.1 Brevibacterium sp. SIMBA_078 | reverse complement strand
GGTAACCGTTAACAACGTCGGCGCCGCATTAGGTAACTTAGATGGTCGCACGACCAGCAACACCGCCGAGATTAACAAAGGCATCAAATTTGGTAATGGTACAACCAACAACCAATTTGCCTTAGGCGACACCATTAATGTTAAAGGCGACAGCAACCTAACCAGTACCACGACCACTGATGGCGTACAAGTTAGCCTAAACAAAAACCTAGCTCTAGGAGATAGTGGCAGCGTAACGACTGGTGCCACAACCGTTAATGGTAATGGCCTCATAATCACCAAAGCAGCAGGGGCTCCTGCTGGCATCACTAATGTCAGCTTGACCAATACAGGGCTTGATAATGGTGGCAACAAGATTGTCAACGTTGCAGCTGGCACTATTGGCACAGGCTCAACTGACGCGGTTAATGGTGGTCAGATTCAAGCAGCTGGCGACAGCTTAGCGACTAACGTATTAGGCGGAAATGCCGAGTATGTAAATAACAGCTTCACCATGAGTGATGTTGGCGGCACCGGACAGAGCACCATTGATGACGCTATCAAGTCGGTCAACAGCACCGCAAACCAAGGTTGGGACGTCAAAGTCAATGGCATCGCCTCTGACAACGTAGCTCCAGGTGAGACCGTACAATTCGTTGATGGTAAGAACATCAAAGTCACCCGCGACAATGATCAAGTCATCAAAGTGGCGACCAGTGACGAAGTTGAGTTCACCAAAGTCACCCTAGGGGATGCTACTAACAACACCATCTTAACTAGCAATGCAAATGGTTTAGATGTCGGTGGTGACAAGATCACCAACGTAGCAGCCGGCACTATTGGCTCAGGCTCAACTGACGCCGTTAATGGCGGTCAGCTATTCGGTACTGCACAGTCTGTTGCTACCAGCTTAGGTGGTAACTCAACAGTGAATGCGGATGGCACAGTTAACGCCCCAAGTTATGAGCTTGATAATGGCAATAACACCGGTACTAAGG
>NZ_JAWRYQ010000178.1:0-276 GCF_046534565.1 Brevibacterium sp. SIMBA_078 | reverse complement strand
ATAGTTATTGGTTAACTTCCCTTCTTTATGGGTCAATATATGGGTAATTTCTTCGTCTGGATTAACGGTATACAAACTAAGATGGTTGTCGCCTGTAACCGCTCGTAAATCTTGTCCCAGTACGTGCGCGAAGTCCTCCAGAGACGTCAGCGAATCGTACTGCCCCAACTCCAGCTTGTTAAGAAATAGCTGTTTTAGCTCGGGAACCACTTCCGGTTCTATGTAATTGGCCTGCATAACATCGAACGTTTTAGTCATCAGCTGACGAACATGTCC
>NZ_JAWRYQ010000177.1:0-276 GCF_046534565.1 Brevibacterium sp. SIMBA_078 | reverse complement strand
ACCGATATCCGGACCGGACAAGGAAGTGAAGCCATGGACGCATTGATGATCGCCCATTACACAGCGACTGGATGGCTGCCGCACGATCGCTTCGACAGCTTGGCGAGCATTCTTGCTCGCCGCGGTGCAGAAGTCGAGCTGGTCACATCCTCGTTCCTGCACGCGTTCAAGACGCAACGCGACACTTCGGTGGAACGGACCCCGCTGTACACGACTACCTATGTGCATGAACCGTCGTACCGGAGCAACGTCTCTGCCGGTCGTCTGCGCAGCCAC
>NZ_JAWRYQ010000176.1:0-276 GCF_046534565.1 Brevibacterium sp. SIMBA_078 | reverse complement strand
CTGGGTATCTTCGCCGCAGGCGTGGCAACGAGAAAGTAGTGAGCCACCATGCGACGGCGGCATTTGAAAAATGCGCAACCGGGTCGATCGCCCCAATTAGTTGGCGGCCGCATTCCCATGGCGTCGCTAATCCAGACAATCGCCGTCGCCGAACACCTGAGTTTTCAGCGTGCCCCACGGGCGCGTGGCATCAGCCAGTCCAGTGTCCGCGCAGGGATCAAGGCGCTGGAAGAAGACCTCGGCATCCTCGTGTTCGAAGCAACACAAGAGTCGTTC
>NZ_JAWRYQ010000175.1:0-277 GCF_046534565.1 Brevibacterium sp. SIMBA_078 | reverse complement strand
ACTACAGCTTGCAAGAAGCTAGCGAATACTTAAATAGAAAATATAAAACTGATAACCTGACACCGAAGAAATTATTAAAACAAATATCTAGCAGAGATATTAATATGTTTATCCATTTCCGTATGGACAATCTTTCTAATAGAGATAAGCCGTTACGCATACAGCTTGATGCTTATGACTCAAATGTTTTTTCTACAGAAACGAATATTTTCCATCTCAACAAAAAAGACTTAAAGCCAGTCCTTGAAATCCTAAAAAAATTAGAAAGATTTGTATC
>NZ_JAWRYQ010000174.1:0-277 GCF_046534565.1 Brevibacterium sp. SIMBA_078 | reverse complement strand
AACCAGAAAAAACGATTGCTAAAAGAAATCTCTGATTGTGAATGTTCTCCTAATGTTGTGAAGACAATCATCAGCAAAATAAAATGAAAAACAAAGGACTAGAAGGAAAGGGATGTATTTCTATGTTTGTATTCCTCCTATCCATTTCCTTTTACCTAATAAAGAAAAACGCTTTTCTACTATCGAGAAAAGCGTTAGAAATTTAGTCTTGTAAAATACGCCCTGTCACAAATTGTAACCATGCATATACACCGGTTTTCACGGTTTCGGCAACCGG
>NZ_JAWRYQ010000173.1:0-277 GCF_046534565.1 Brevibacterium sp. SIMBA_078 | reverse complement strand
AGTGGGTTAGGAGATGCACTTAAAAATATAGGTCGAGGAAGTAGCAAGCTATTAAAGAGAGTGCCTATCTTGGGGAACTTATTAAGTGCAACAGATTTAATAGGAACAACGAAAGAAAACGTTGGAGAAAAAGTAGGTGGCTTCTCTGGAGGTCTTGCAGGAGGAGTTAGCGGAGCTGCAATTGGCCAAGCCCTAATTCCAATACCACTTGTAGGAGCTGCTGTTGGTGGTGTTGCTGGAGGCATAGCCGGAGCTTTTGGTGGATCGAAACTAGGGG
>NZ_JAWRYQ010000172.1:0-277 GCF_046534565.1 Brevibacterium sp. SIMBA_078 | reverse complement strand
CCTTAATCTATGATACCACATATGTATGTAATTTGTATTTTATTAAATGATTATTTCTGCATTCAACATATCTTTCATTCTAAGTACACCAATTTCAATAAAAGCTGAACCTTTGATATAATAAGCATAACTCTAAAATACAGTAATAAGTTAGGTGTATCTGATGCATAATAAACACATCTTTGAACAAAATAAAAAAAATCCATTCAAACAAAAAGATAGTGCCTCTAATAAGAACGAACTTATAAAAAAAATGAGGTCTATACAAAAAAGTCAC
>NZ_JAWRYQ010000171.1:0-277 GCF_046534565.1 Brevibacterium sp. SIMBA_078 | reverse complement strand
CAAAGCGCGGTGCGACATCCCGCTTTCGCTGAGCGTACGAAGACGATGCGCCGCTAGGTACTCTGCGACCGAGCGGTGATGGAATCGCACGCGCCCATAAGACGCAAAACCGAACAACGGTCTTTCAAGAAGAGCTTTTCGCTCGCCAAGTTTCCAGTCCGCAATAATGATCGATGGATCGACCGCTGCATCGTTGTGGCCAGCGTCGGAGGCAGCATTGTGCCTTATGGTCAGACGTCGAGTCATAAGCATTGCCAACGCGAGCCGACTGGCACCC
>NZ_JAWRYQ010000170.1:0-277 GCF_046534565.1 Brevibacterium sp. SIMBA_078 | reverse complement strand
CTTCAAATTAAACATGTGATCACCTTCTTATGAATAGCCGACAATACCAACCGATATTTTTGAAGTATCGGGCACTTGATCCGGCTTTATTTTTTTTCCACTCTGAAAAAAGGAAATGATGAATGTATCAGTTTGATTGTCTTCATAGTCGATTGAAGGCGTGATCCCGTTCTGTTTAAGCAGCGACGAGCCGTCTACAGTCGCATAAACCATTTCATAATTTTCAGGTGTTTCAAATATTAAATCGCTTCCGTCTATATACACATCACCAGCAGAA
>NZ_JAWRYQ010000169.1:0-277 GCF_046534565.1 Brevibacterium sp. SIMBA_078 | reverse complement strand
ACTATGCCATTACGAAGTCTAAAAAATAGTAGTGGCTAGTTATCTTTGGCAAGATTGGATTTTTTTTCTTATACTACTCTATATCGATTGTATAGCTTGATAATGGTGAAATACGCTATCGCTTTTTTCATTATGGAGGCTATTTTTCGCGTTCGAAGCCTTTATAGCGCACAGATCACGAACAGAATATATATGATAAGTACACCATGAAGTACACTGTGACTATTTCAGCTAGTTAAAACGTTGATACCGTTAGCCCACAGCCAAACATTCAAGT
>NZ_JAWRYQ010000168.1:0-277 GCF_046534565.1 Brevibacterium sp. SIMBA_078 | reverse complement strand
ATCGATATAGATATTCACCAACTGCCGCATATGGTAATAATGAGGTTCACCTCCATCCATATGAGGCAAGAAGGTTATCAGCAGCTGAAGCGCTGGCAATACAATCTTTACCAAAGGAATTCCAATTTCCTCAGACTATGACATTAAGTGCAATGTTTAAAACTATTGGTAATGGAGTGCCATACTTATTTTCTTATGGTATTGCATCTACAATAAAAGATTACTTAGAAAAATAAAAATGAATGGTAATGAAAATGGATATTGAACAAACAAAAAC